>JAISQQ010000295.1 GCA_031274075.1 Accumulibacter sp. | reverse complement strand
TGTTTCGCGCCGTGCGGGACGTCTTGTCCGATGACGGCACCCTGTGGATCGTCATCGGAGACACCTACGCGGCCCGCCGGGGTTGGCAGGCGCCGAGCACCCGGGGCGGTCCCAAGCACGCTGACGCGCAAAGCATGGCGGGCGGGATGCGTCTGGAGGGGACGGCCATCAAGGCCAAGGACTTGATCGGAATCCCCTGGAGGCTGGCCTTCGCCTTGCGCGACGACGGCTGGTATCTCCGGCAGGAGATCATCTGGCACAAACGAAATCCCATGCCGGAGAGCGTAACCGATCGCTGTACGCGCGCGCACGAACAGCTGTTTTTGCTCTCCAAACGCGCCCGCTATTACTTCGACCACGAAGCGATCCGTGAGCCGTCGACCGGCCGGCGCGGCCCCGGCAATCTCCGTCCGGTGCGCGCGCCGCCGGGGGAGCGGACCGGCGCCAACGCCAAGCTGCGCGGCCGCCTGCACCAGATCGGCGCCCGCGCGCTGCGCAACAGGCGCGATGTCTGGAGTCTCGCCAGCCAGCCCTTCCGGGGCGAGCACGCCGCGGTGTTTCCCGAGCGGCTGGTGACGCCCTGCGTCCTGGCCGGCTCGCGTATCGGCGATACGGTGCTCGATCCGTTCATGGGCAGCGGCACGACGGCCCGGGTGGCACGCCGACTGCAACGCCATTTCATCGGCGGCGAGCTGAATCGCTCGTTCGTCGATCCACAACGCCGACACTCATGATCGTCGCAGGATTTTCCAAGCAGTAAGTTCAACTACCCAAAGGAGTTTGTAACATGAGCACGCATTTTTACGGCGAGGGCAACATCGGTTCCCCACCCGAGTACCGCGAATTTCCCAACGGCAACGAGGAGCCGCGCCGGCTGCTGCGCCTGAACGTCTATTTCGACAATCCCATTCCGACCAAAGAGGGTTACGAGGATCGCGGCGGCTTCTGGGCACCGGTGGAAATCTGGCACCGCGACGCCGAACACTGGCGGACGCTCTATCAGAAAGGTCTGCGCGTGCTGGTGTCGGGCCGCGAGGAACGCGACGACTGGGAAGACGAGAACGGCAAGCACACCACCTACAAGATCAACGCGCGCAGCGTGGGCCTCCTGCCCCATCGGATCGAGTCCGTGACGATGAGCCAGAAACCCCGGGAGGCGGCGGAACCGCCGCCCGCGGAAGCGGAGAAGCCGAGGAAGGCGGGGGCGGGCGCGAAGAAATGATCGGGCACAAGGGCGACGGCGGCAACGCATCGTCGCCCTTTTTGCGCCCGCCTCGGCACGCCGCCGGCGACTCGACGTTCATCCCTTTGGCCGGCCTGAGCGGAACGAATCGGGAGACGCCGAATATCCCATTTTCGCGGGACGGCCCAGGGAAACGTTTCGATACTGGCGCCCTGAGTCGCCGGTCTTGGCCGGCGCCCTGCCCGCCGCCAGGGTCTTCCAGGCGGCCGTGGACTCTTTCCATGCGACCCGAACCCTTCCGCTGCGCATCGTTTACGCGGATGACGCTTCCCGGCGTCGATGCTTTCTTTTTCCATCCCACGGGAGATTCCGCGCCCGCCGGGACGCGGCGCTCCCTTTTTCTCAGGAGTCTGTCATGCCCCTTGATTCTCCCTCTCCCTCTCCATCGCCCTCGCGGCTCGAAGAGGCGCGTTCCCAATCGATCGGCTACCTCGCCCTGGCCTACGCGGGCCAGCGCCGGCCCCTCCAGATCTGCCGCAGCGCCGCCGGCTACTACCTCGGCACCCTCGACGACGACGGGGCGCCGTTCTCGCGCGAGTCGGCCGGATATTTCCCGTCGCAGGGGATGGCTCGCCAGGCGCTGGCGAGCGGCCAGTGGCAGCAGCGCCTCTGTCCCTGAAACCTTCCTGCCAGGAGATTTTCATGAACCCGTCTTTACCTCGTCCGTCTTTACCTCAAGACGTGCTTGACCAGATCGCGCGGGAAGAGCGGCATTTTTCCCAGGCGGCCGGGAAGTTTTTCCAGGCCTGGAAGCGCGGCGTCGAAATCGCCGGTTCCCAGTGGTTCGGCGACGGCACCCGCGCGGGCCTGCAAAGCGCCGCCAGCAAGTGGGATCTGTGTCCCCAGGTCGCGCCGATCCAGGACGCCCTGGGCGTCCTGAGCGGCGGCGAGCGCATGTTCCTCGCCGCGCTGGTGAGTTTCTACGATTCTTGCGACGGCGGCGAGCTGCTCAAGCGCTGCGACTTCCAGGGACTGGCCGATCTCGCCGGTCTCGATCTCGATCGCCGCCAGGTCCTCGCCGAACTGCTGCTCTATTACGACGGCTGGTGAATCGGCCGGCGCGTCCGCTGGCGGTTTTGCCTTTTTGCCTTTCTCTCTTTTTGCCTTTTCAACCCGCGAGGGACGCGCGTCCCCGTCCGGGGCGTCGTTCCTCCTTCTTTCCATTTTTCCACAGGAGCCAACCCTGTCCCGAATCCCCTCCCTGGCCATCGTCATCGAAGACGGCCTCGTTCGATCCGTCATCGTGCAAGACTGGCCCCCGTCGTTTCCGCTGCCGCATGTCGCGGTCGTGGACTACGACATCAACCCTGCGAACGAGGATGATCACATCACCCGCTTCTCCATGGGCGATCGGCCCGTGGAAGCCTTCTGCCACAGGGAAGTGCCGGAGGTGTACGAGTTCTTGCCGCAAGCCTTGTCCCCGCGCGCCGTCCTGGACGCGATCGGCGACGGCGTCCAGGCCGAAGAGGAGGCGCGGGAAATCCCGGGCCGCTTGAGCCGCGAGACCGCCGCCGGCCGCGGATGCTGGACGATCAGCACGGTGCATCTTTCCGCGGAGGGCGAACGCTATCTCGCCGAACTGGCGGATCACGCCCTGGCGGGATTCCTGTTCGTCGCCTTCCGCATTCCGCGCAGTTTTGCGATCGGCGTGAAACTGCTCGCCACACCGTGGACGGACGCGCACCTTCGCTATGTCGAGAACATCGGCGCGGAAGAACTGCGACGGCGGCATCGCTGCGCGGGCGTTCCCGACGCCCTGGCCAACGTGCGGCACTGGGCGGCGCGGGGCGGCGTGCGCGTGCTGATCTTCGACGCGGAAGCGCCGGTGCTGGACGAATTACCCGTATACGACGACCTGTAGCCATTTGAGAGCCTCTTGCGAGGCTCTTTTTTTGGGGGGAACCGGAGCGCGCGGGCGCCCCTGGAACAATCCGGGACGCGCGGAGTTCGCTTTTCCGGCGGAAAAACCCGGGTTTCCGGGACAGGCTTGTCGCAGGGCATTGATTCAGGGAAAACGGACATGGACGGGTTGCGCGTGTATTTGTGCGAGAAACCTTCTCAAGGGAAAGACATCGCGCGCGTCCTGGGCGCGACGCGGCGCGGCGAGGGCTGCTGCCGCGGCGACGGCGTCGTCGTCACCTGGTGCCTCGGCCATCTCGTCGAAGCCGTGCCGCCCGAAGCTTACGACGAATCCTATAAACGCTGGTCGCTGGAAACATTGCCCATCCTTCCCGCGCAATGGCGGCTTGAAGTCAAAGCCTCTACCGCCGCTCAATTCAAGATCGTCAAGGCCTTGCTGGCACAGGCAAAAGAACTGGTCATTGCCACCGACGCCGACCGCGAAGGCGAAATGATCGCCCGTGAGTTGCTTGAACTGTGCGGCTATCGAGGGCCGATCCAGCGGCTCTGGCTGTCGGCGCTCAACGACGCCTCGATCCGCAAGGCGCTGGGGCAGCTCAAGCCGGGCAATGAAACGCTGCCGCTCTACTTCTCCGCGCTGGCGCGCTCGCGGGCTGACTGGCTGGTCGGTCTGAACCTTACTCGCATGTTTACGCTGCTCGGGCGCGCGGCGGGTTATGACGGCGTGCTCTCCGTCGGCCGGGTGCAGACGCCGACCCTGCGCCTGGTGGTCGACCGCGACCGCGAGATCGCCGCGTTCGTGTCGGCGCCGTATTGGGCGGTCGAAGCCCGGTTGTCAACGGACGGTCAATCCTTCACCGCCGCCTGGAACCCGCCGGAGGACGCCCGGGACGCGGCGGGGCGATGCCTGCGACAACACGTCGCGCAGCGGGCGCTCGAACGCCTTCGCGCGGGACGCGAGGCGCGGGTGGTGTCGGCCGAGACCGAGCGCGTGCGCGAAGCGCCGCCGCTGCCCTTCGACTTGAGCGGCCTGCAGGAAACCGGCTCGCGGAAATTCGGCCTGGACGTGCAGGAAACGCTCGACATCGCCCAGGCACTCTATGAGACGCACAAGGCGACGACCTATCCGCGTTCCGATTCCGGCTATCTGCCCGAGAGCCTGTTGTCCGAAGTCCCCGCCGTACTGGCCAGCCTCGTCCAGACCGATCCCGGCCTGCGCCCGTTGATCGACAAACTGGATCCAACGCAACGCTCGCGCGCCTGGGACGATAGCAAGGTCACCGCCCACCACGGCCTCATTCCGACGATCGAACCCGTGAAACTGTCGGCCCTGTCGGAGAAAGAACGGGCGGTCTACGGGCTGATCCGAGCGCATTATCTGGCGCAGTTTTTTCCGCATCATGAGTTTGACCGGACGCTCGTCACATTGTCCTGCAATGGAGAAACGCTCCGGGCGAGTGGCCGACGGGAGATCGAAGCGGGCTGGCGGCGGGTGTTGCGTGACGGCGCGGAGGAGGAATCCGACCCGCACGGCCAGAGCCTGCCGCCCCTGGCGGCCGGCGTGGGCTGCGCGGTCGACCAGGTCGACCTGAAAGCCCTGAAGACCTTGCCGCCGAAACCCTATACCCAGGGTGAACTGGTCAAGGCCATGAAAGGGGTGGCCCGGTTCGTCAGCGACCCGCGCCTGAAACAAAAACTCAAGGAGACCACCGGCATCGGCACCGAAGCGACGCGCGCCGGCATCATCACGGGGCTTTTGAAGCGAAGCTATCTCATGAAACAGGGACGCGCCGCGATCCGGGCGACCGAGGCGGCGTTCGCGCTCATCGACGCCGTGCCGAAGGCTCTTGCCGACCCCGGCACCACCGCGCTCTGGGAACAGGCGTTGGAGTTGATCGAGGCCGGACAGCTGACGCTGGAGGCTTTTACCGAGAAACAGGCGGCCTGGGTGGCGCAACTGGTGCAGCAATACCGGGGCGCCCGCCTGTCGCTGCAGGTTCCCAAAGGCCCGGCCTGCCCCTTGTGCGGGGCCGCGACCTTGCCGCGCCTGGGGCCACACGGCCCGTTCTGGTCCTGCGGCCGCTACCCCGAATGCCGGGGAACGGTCGCCGTCGCTTCTCCCTCGCCGGGCGGCCGGCGCGCGGGGACGCGCGCGCCGGCACGCCCGCAGCGGGGCGCGTATGAAACCTCCTGAATTGGGGGACGGGCCGGAATCCATTGTGGACTGACATGGTCCAAGTCGAAGTAGGGATGCAACCTCTTTCACTGCACAGTAAAAATTGTCTCCTGGTCGAACATTTGATAGAATACCCATATTTACTGAACAGTAAACGAGGCTCTAGCGCCCCATGCTTGAATCCACCCTGACCGAACAACAGTTGATAGCCCGCTTCGTGGACGCTCTGCGAGAGCTTCCAGAAGTGGAGGCTAACTTCGACTGTCGGGAGCCCTTGAGCAAGCACGACGACCGTAGACACGATGCCCAAGTCGATTTGCACGTCGCCGGCAAGTCCTTCGTCCTGCTGATCGAGGCCAAGAAGGCCATCTTTCCCCGAGATGTCCGTCAAGTGATCTGGCAGCTTCGGGCGGCGAGCCACGGAACGCCCACTGGGCAGGGGAAGGTGCCCTTGCCCCTCCTCGTCGCCGAGTCGATCTCCCCCGGTGCAAAGGAACTGCTCAGAAGCGAGCGCGTCGGCTACTACGACAGCGGCGGCAGCCTGTACCTGCCCGCGCCCGGCGCCTACCTCTACATCGACAAACCGCCACCTAAGACCCTTGCGAAGTCGGTGCGTGCGCTGTTTACCGGACGGCGTGCCCAGGTGCTTCATGCCCTGCTGGTGCAGCACCAGAATTGGTTCGGCGTCACGGAACTGGCACAGCAGGCGATGGTGTCGCCCGCCACCGCCTCGCAGGTGCTGACCGAGCTGGAGCGGTTTGACTGGCTGGTGGTGCGTGGGCAAGGCCCAAGCAAGGAGCGCCACCTTCGCGAACCGGCAGCCTTACTGGACGCATGGATCAGGCAACTCACCGTCATCCGGCCACCGGCCCTGCGCCGGTACTACGTACCGGGTACGAAAGCTGACACGCTGGCGGCGCAGATCGGCCAGGTCTTCGCCGCGCACGAGGTCCAGTACGCGGTCAGCCACGAGGCCGCCGCGCAGCGCTACGCGCCATTCCTTTCCAACGTCTCCCAGGTGCGCGTGCGCGTGCTGATCGGCGAGAACGCCGATGCCGCGATCGGCGATCTCGCCGCGCGTGTCGTCAACGAAGGCGCCAACCTGGGCGTCATCGAAGCCAAGTCGCCGGGTGAACTGTTGTTTCGCGAACGGGTTGATGGCCTGTGGCTGGCCAGCCCCATCCAGATATATCTCGACCTGCTGCGCGGGGAAGGCCGATCCAAGGAAATGGCCGAGCACTTCCGCAAAGAAAGGATTGGCTTCTGATGGCCAAGCCCGCAATGCTCGATGGCTACAGCGACCAGTACACGGTGGACTGCGAACGTGTCCTCGTAACGCTGCTGCGCGGTCTCGGACCGTGGAAGGATTCGGTCTACCTGGTTGGAGGACTCACGCCGCGGTATCTCGTCGCTGCACGACCGCCTGAGGTGCCGGCGCATGCGGGTACGCTTGACGTGGACATCGTGATCGACCTGCAGATCCTGGCCGACACCGAGGCCTATCACACGCTGGAGGACAACCTCAAGAAGATGGGCTTTGAGCGCGCGGAGAACGACAAGAAGCAGAAGCTCTCTTGGCGTTGGCAGACCCGCACCGAGCACGGCGCGCTGATGGTGCTGGAACTGCTGGCCGACGCGCCGGACATCGCCGGCGGTAAGGTGCAGCCGCTGCCGACCGAAGGGACGATATCGGCTCTGAACATCCCGCACTCGTCGATCGTCTTCGACCTGCATCAGGTCACCGAAATCCAGGCCGAACTGCTGGGTGGTAACGGCGTCGCCACTGAGAAGATCAAGCACGCCAATCTCGTCAGCTTCACCTGCTTGAAGTCCTTCGCATTCGACCAGCGCTTCGAGCGCAAGGACGCGCACGACCTGATCTACTGCATCGAGCACGCGCCCGACGGCATGGACGCCGTGGCCGAAGTCTTCCGCAACGAGCGGGGCGGCAAGCATGGTGCCGTCATCGAAGCCTCGCTGGCGATCCTGCGCAGCCGTTTCCTCGGCGACGAGAAGACCGAGGGCTATCGCAAGGACGGGCCGGTATCGGTCGCCAAGTTCGAGCTTGGAGAAAGCGATGAGCCGGAACAACGCGAAGCGCGGGCGTTGCGGCAGCGGCAAGCCAGTGACGTGATTGAGCAACTGTTGGCCCAGATCGGTTAAGGGGCATCGACATGAGCTTTCCCGCCGATATCAAGGGCTGCATGAAGGACTGCATTCTTTCTCTTTTCTGGCCACGCAAGGACATCGTAGGCTTCTTCGAGAAGCACGGATGCACGAAGGCGGAGATCGCGCCCCTGCAGATGCAGATCAAGGGCGAGAATGCGCTCAAGCGGCATGAAGTCATCGATGCTCTGTTCTCCGCACTCGCAGCACGTCCAGACAACGGCCTTGGCCCATTCCGCGCGATGCTGCAATCGCTGCTGAACTGGTCCCATTTCGACCCGTACTATTTCGACAAGCTGCACAAGCTGGATCGCAGCACAGCCAACAAGAATCTAGAACATCTCCGCCAACTGCAGGAAATTCGAGACGCCAAAATCAAGGCCGATCGCGAGCGCCGCGCTGCGCAGGAGACAGCCCGCCAGCAACCTACGGCGTCGCTCGATCAACTGCGCGCCGAGTACCTCTCTCTGCTTGCCGACAAGACTTCACGGCAGCAGCGTGGGTACGCGCTTGAACGCATCTTGGCCGAGCTGTCCCGCCTCTCCCATCTGGAGACCACCGAAGCCTTCCGCGTAAACGGGGAGCAAGTCGATGGCGCAGTGAAGTTCGAGGGGGAACACTATCTCATTGAAGCGAAGTGGCAGGAACGCTCTGCGAGCAACGAGCCCGTCTACCAGTTTGCTGGCAAAGTGGCGGGCAAGCTGTACGGACGCGGCCTGTTTATTTCAGTGAATGGCTTTAGTTCAGAGGTTATTCGTAGCCTCGTGATGGGCAAGGAAATTCAGACGTTATTCATCGACGGCGAGGATCTGATCTTGGTACTGGAAGGGCACCTGAGTTTGCGAGAAATGATCGACCGCAAGGTCAAGGCGGCGCAAACCAAAGGACTCATTTAGTCGGCCCTGCAAAACGCCCCGAAGCCCCACAGGCAGAGGATTTTCTCCAAAAAAGCCCCCAAGGAATCCCCGAGAAATTAAAATAATCCCCCTGGAAAACCGAGAGAAACGAGGGA
>JAISQQ010000279.1 GCA_031274075.1 Accumulibacter sp. | reverse complement strand
GCGTGTTTCAGGTAAAGTATCCCGCCAGGCCCAGGGTCGTGCGCGGCAAACTCAAACAAGCGTTTTCCCCTTGATCTCCTGTCGCACTCCTTGTTACGCTTGCCCATCCAGTGGTTTCCTGAAACACAATGATCCGCGACCTTTATGTATTGCTACTTTATCCGGCATGGTGAAAGCCATTCCAACGCGGGTGGGCGCAGCGACTCCAACGCCGACGTTCCCCTCTCCCCGCGCGGACATGAACAAGCCCGCTCCCTTGCCGCGCAGATCACCCGCACTCCCGACCTCATCGTTGTCTCCCCGTTCCTGCGCGCCCGCCAAACCGCGCAACCCTGCATCGAGAAATACCCTGCCGCCCCCGTCGAAACATGGCCGGTGCAGGAATTTTGCTATCTGGACGAAGCGCTTTGCCGCGACACCAACATTGACGAACGCGCGCCTCTCCGCGATGCCTATTACTCCCGCAACGATCCCGCCCTGGTCAATGGTCCAGGCACCGAATCTCTCGACCAGTTGTTCGAGCGCGTCGAAACCACCCTGGGGCGTATAGATCGCCGGAAGTTCACCCTCGTTTTTACGCACGGCCTGTTCATCCGCGCCCTTTTCATGCACCTGCACAATCTCCCCCGCACCCCGCAAACCCTTCTGTATCAGACCCCAGACATTGAAAACACCCAAATCTTCCCCTTATGAGCTGACGGGATCCATGGCAAAACAAGCACCTTCGAGAAACTACGAACTGGTCGCGGTGTTCACGCGGAGCGGGTTCCGCGTCGAAAAGGACGCGACGGAGGCGCGCGACTTCTGGTGCGACGAAGCGCTGGCGCGCGGGTTCGAGAGCCGGCCGTTCGAGACCTTGTACGACTTCGGTTTTTCCGGCCGGGCGGCGCACATGTCGCCGTCGATGGGCTTTCTCAAGCAGTTGGCGGAACGCTTCGTGCATGAGCTTTCGCGCGATGGCGACCTGGCGCTCACGCGCCGCGCCGCCCGGCCGGAGGCGCAGGTTTTCGCGGAACTGCGGCAAGAATCCCCCTATGCCATCGGCGCGGAATACATCGACGACGCCTGGCTGAGAAACGTCTGGTGGCAGTTGTCGGATATCTTCGACGCGGAATTCGCGGCGTTTTCGGGGACGCCCGAGGAGTATTTCAAGAGCAAGAACCCCGTGCTGAACACGGTGGGGCGCGTGTTTTTTCACTTGGTCGAACACAAGACGGAGGATTATCCCTTCGCGTTTCTCGCCACCTACAGCACCACCAGCGGCAAGAAAAAGGACGCCGTCGCGCATCTGCCGCTGAAGAACGCGCTGCTCGAAAACAAGGGCGACCAGGCCCGGCTGCTTTCGCTGCTGGCGACCGTGAGCCGGGCGGCGGATCGCAGCGCGTTCATTTCCGAGCTGACCGAGAGCGGCGAATTGTTCTCGCCGCTGGGGTTTACGGCGAAGGACGCCTATACCTTCCTCAAGGAAATGCCGCTCTACGAGGAATGCGGCATCGTCTGCCGGATGCCCGACTGGTGGAAGAAGAAGGCCGGCGCCCGGGCCGTCCTGTCGATCGGCGGGAAAAAGCCCGCCACGCTCGGGGTCGAGGCCCTGATCGCCTTCGATCCGGCGATTTACCTCGACGACATGGAGATCGGCCGGGACGAGGCGGAAAAAATCCTCGCCATGTCCGAGGGGCTGTCGTTCATCAAGGGCAAGTGGGTCGAACTCGATCACGAGAAACTGCGAGCGGCGCTGAACGCCTTCGACAAGGCGCGGCAGATGGAAGGCATGAGCTTCGCCGAGGCCATGCGCCTGCAAATGGGCCTCTCGGACCTCGCCGCCCAGTTTGGCGGCGGGGTCGAAGTGAGCCACGGCGAATGGCTGAACGCCATCCGCGCGAAGCTCCTGAACCCTTCCGGGGATGGCGGCCTTGCGCCCGGCAAGGATTTTTGCGCCGCCTTGCGCGGCTATCAGCAGACCGGGCTGAACTGGCTGGGGAGCATGAAGGAGCTGGGTTTCGGCGCCTTGCTGGCCGACGACATGGGGCTGGGCAAGACGGTGCAGGTGCTGGCCCTGCTCGACGCCCTGCGCGAGAAAAGCGGCGGAAAAAAACGCTCGCGGGAGGGCGGGAGTTCGGGAATCAAGAGCCTGCTCGTGGTTCCGGCCTCGCTCTTGCCGAACTGGCGAAGCGAGGCGGAAAAATTCGCGCCCCGCCTGAAGATTTCGATCATTCATCCGGGAAGCCGCGAGGGGAGCCGCGAATTTTCCCTGGACGACGCGGATTTGTTCATCACCACCTACGGCATGGCGGCGCGCCTGGAATCGCTCGCCGAACCGGCGTGGGACCTGCTGATCCTCGACGAGGCGCAGGCGATCAAGAACCACGCCTCCCGGCAGAGCAAGGCGGTCAAGAACCTGCGCGCCGCGGCGCGCATCGCCATGACCGGCACGCCGGTCGAAAACCGCCTGTCCGACCTGTGGTCGATCTTCGATTTCCTGAACAAGGGCTTCCTGGGCACGAGCAAGGAATTCTCGGACTTCGCCAAGAAGCTGTCCGAAAACGGGACGGGCTACGGCAAGCTGCGCGAGACGATCGGGCCGTTCATCCTGCGCCGCCTCAAGACCGACAAGGCGATCATCTCGGACCTGCCGGACAAGGTCGAGATGCGCGCCTTCGCCTCGCTGACCCGGAAGCAGGTCGTGCTCTACGAGGCGCTGGTCAGGGACATGGCCGCCGCCTTGCGGAACGAGGACATCGAGCCCATCGCGCGGCGCGGCCTGGTGCTGGCCGGCATCATGAAATTCAAGCAGATCTGCAATCACCCCGACCAGTATCTGGGCCAGGGCGCCTTCGACGCCCGGCACGGCGGGAAATTCGAGCTGCTCGCGGAGATTTGCGAAACGATCCGCGAAAAGCGCGAGCGCGTGCTGGTGTTCACGCAGTTCCGGGAAATCGCCGACCCCCTCGCCCGCTTCCTCGAAACGATCTTCGAGCGCCGCGGGCTGGTGCTCCACGGCGGAACGCCGGTCGCCCGGCGCGGCGATCTGGTCAAGACCTTCAACGGCGACGACTACGTGCCGTTCATGGTGCTCTCGCTCAAGGCCGGCGGCGTCGGCCTGAACCTGACGGCGGCGAACCACGTCGTGCATTTCGACCGCTGGTGGAATCCGGCCATCGAGAACCAGGCGACGGACCGGGCGTTCCGCATCGGGCAGCAGAAAAACGTCATGGTGCATAAGTTCGTGACCACCGGCACGATCGAGGAAAAGATCGACAACATGCTCGAAGAGAAGCGCAAGCTGGCCGACGAGGTCGTCTCCGCGAGCGCCGGCGAAAAATGGATCACCGAGATGAGCAATGCCGAGTTGATGAATCTCTTCACCCTGGAGGCGTGACGTGAACTGGTTCGAATTCAAACCCTACGTTCCGGTGGCCCAGCGGCGGGCGGAAGCGCGGAAGAAAATCGCGGCGCTCGGCAAGACCACCAAACTGTCGCCGGTCGAGATTTCCGGCAAGAAGATCGCCAGGACCTGGTGGGGCGCGTCGTGGTGCGCGAATCTGGAGCGTTACGCCGATTTCGAAAACCGCATCGGGCGCGGACGATCCTACGTGCGCAACGGGCAAGTGATCGATTTGTCGATCTCCGACGGCAAGGTCGCGTCGATGGTGATGGGCTCGGAGTTGTACCATGTCCAGATCGGGATCGACGGCCTTTCCAAAAAGACGTGGCGGACGGTCGCGGAACAGGTGGGCCGGCGCATCGGCAGCCTGGCCGAGCTGGTCGAAGGGAAATTTCCGGAAGAACTCGGCGAAATCTTCATGCGCCAGGGCGAAGGACTCTTTCCCTCGCCGCGCGAAATACACATGCAATGCGACTGCCCCGATTACGCCGTCATGTGCAAGCACGTGGCGGCGACGCTCTACGGCATCGGCGCGCGGCTCGACACCGAGCCCCTGCTGTTTTTCAAGCTGCGCGGCATTCCCTTCGAGGAATTGCTGAAAAAATCGGTGGACGAGAAAATGAAAAAACTCCTGAAAAACGCGCACAAGAAAACGAACCGCGTGCTCAAGGGCGACGTCGCCGGGATTTTCGGATTGTGACGGAGCGTTTCCGGTGCGCCGGAGGTGATTGGAAATACGACGGGCGCCGTGCGGCGAGGCGTGCGGACGTCTCCGGCGGGAACAGGATTTGCAGGATTTGCGTATGACGGATACAACAGACAAGGAGTACCGCGGATGATCAAGACCATAGCTTTCATCGGACTCGGCGTCATGGGCCTGCCCATGGCCTGCAATCTCGTCAAGGCAGGGTTTGCCGTATACGGCTACAACCGTTCCCGCGCCAAGCTCGACCAATTGGCGGCCTCCGGCGGAAACGCCGCCGGCAGCGTCGCCGAGGCGGTGCGCGACGCGGACATGGTGATTACCACCCTGCCGGACTGGCCCGCCGTCAGGCAAGTCATGCTGGGGCCGGAGGGCGTCGCCGAAAACGCCAGGCCCGGAACCCTGGTCGTGGATATGACATCCGTGTCGCCCATCGCCGCGCGGGAACTGCGCGCCGCGCTGACGGAAAAGAGGCTGCGGATGCTCGACGCGCCGATTTCCGGCGGCGAGCCGCGCGCCATCGACGGCACGCTGACCATCATGGCCGGAGGCGGCAAGGCGGATTTCGACGAAGCCCTGCCCGTGTTCAAAGCCCTGGGCGCGACCATCAATCGGATCGGCGACATCGGCGCCGGGAGCGTCTGCAAAGTCTGCAACCAGCTCCTCGTCATGGCCAATATCGCTTCGGTCAGCGAAACCCTGACCTTCGCGGCCAAGGCGGGCGTCGATTCCGAAATGGTTTTCCAGACCATACGCACCGGTCTGGGCGGCTCCAACATCCTGGACGCGAAAGACCCCATGATGCTGGCCGGCGACATCAAGCCCGGCGGGGTCATCAAGTATCACGCGAAGGATCTGCAAAACGCCTTCGACATCGCCATGGAAACCCACATGCCCATGCCGATACACGCGGTAGCGCGGGAAATCATCCAGTCCTGCCTCGCCGACGGACTCGGCGACGCCGATCACGGCTGCATGATCCGCTA
>JAISQQ010000169.1 GCA_031274075.1 Accumulibacter sp. | reverse complement strand
GCTGCCGACAAAATTTACGAACTTATGACTTCCCAAGGCAACTCCTTTTCCAGTATAGCCACAGTTAAATCGCAAAATTTGCTTGTACTATAAATCAATGATGTTTGCGACTATCACCTCTGAAATTCATTTCCAGGGCCGCGCCTCGACGTGCAGCCTGCCGGTCACGCCGGGGCGCGCGCGTTGCGCCAGCTCGATGTCGAAGCCGAGTCCGGCGCCGCCGGCCAGCGGGTAGGTCGGCGCCTCCTTGCCCGGCTTGCCGGGATTGTTCTCCTGGTAGCCGTACTTGATCCGCCAGCCCGTCGGCGCCTTGGCGTCGGGGAAGGCCTCGATCAGGATTTGCTGGCGCAGGATGCAGCCTCCTTCGTAATGGCGTTTCATGAACAATACACCGTCGACTTCGTAATCAGGGACCAGGATTTTCAGGTCGAAGGCGAAGCTGGCCGAACCCGACGCCTTGATGCTCTTGTTCGGGTCGAGGAAAACGGAAAACAGACGCGGGCTGCGGCTCCGGTCGGGAGGGCGCAGCGTCCCGGGCTGGCCGGGAAAGAGTTCGTCGTAGGTGCGGAAGATCGCCGAATGCTCGCGCGCCTCGCGCCGGGTGATCTGCCACTGCTGGCCGCGAATGCCGACCGCGACCTCGAACTGGTAGGAGGCGCGGATCGCCTTGCCGTCCTTCAATGCCCTGGCGACTTCCGTGGGCAGCGAAATATCGTCGATGTCCAGGATGCCGTCGACGCGCAGCGTACCGAACAGGAAACGCGAGAGGTTCTGATAGCCCTCTTCCGAGTTGACGATGCCGTAATGCCCGGAATGGCTGCGATGCACGAAGGCGCTTGGCGAGGACACATCGCTTCCGTCCAGGCCCGGCCCGTGCGTCGTCGCGTTGGCGATGCGCACCAGCCCGTCGCTGGCCTCGCCGACCGCCCACGCCGACAGGCCGGCGAGGGCGGGGTAGTCGCGGGCGTCGGTGCCGACCAGGTTGAAGACGCGCTGCGGCGGAAAGCCGCGCAGCAGCGAAACGTCGTCCGCGGCCGGCAGCGCCAGGTAGCCGGCCATCCGTTCGCGGTTGAAATTGTTGACGTCCCCGAAACTCGCCCAGCCGGGGACGTTGCGCACGATGCGCATGTCGATGCCGTTATGCGGCGTGGCGTAGGTGAACACCTTGTCGACCGCGTGGCGCGCGTCCTCCGATCCCAGCGCCGGGTTCTGCAGGAAAGCGCGGCAGACCAGCCCGCCCATCGAGTGCGCCACCAGGTAGACGCGGAAATCGTCCGGCGCGACGCCGTTTTTGCGGTTGGCGCAGAGCTTGTCGCGCAGGCGCAGGATCAGCCGGTCGAGTCCGCGCGCGAAATGCTCGATCGGCGGCGTGTCGCCGTTGCCGAAATCCTTGCTGGCCTCGTCGTAATAGCGGTAGATGACGATGCTGCGATAAGGCAGCGGACGGTCGGAGCGGTCGCTGTCGAGCAGATCCTCGCCGTCCTCGAAGACATCGGAATAGCCGTGGTCGTGCATCAGGCGGACCAGCGGCGATTCAAAGAAAAAGCGCTTGATTTCGCCGTTCCAGGCCATGCGCGCCTTGGTCGAACCGATATTGAAGCCCATGTAGGGATCGGCGACGGTATCCTCGATCTCGCCCTGGGTCGCGGCAAAACCGCGCACATAGATGACGGGGTGATACGGAGCGTGCGGACTGGCGGACATGGCGGTTCTCCTGCGCGGGCCGGGATGCGCAATCCGGACGCGGGTCATTATAGCGCTTCGTCGATTCGCCCGTTCCGGCGCGAAACGGCTCCAGGGACTGGGGATCGGTGAATCACGCGGCGTCGCGGCCGCTGGAAAACTGTCCCCTGTCCTCAGTCCTCTGGAAAGCCCACCGGCCGCACCTTGGCGGCGGCTTGTTTGGCGCGAACGCGCGCTTCATCGGTGTCGGCGCCGATGGCGACGGCGACGCCCATCCGCCGTTTTTTGAAGCTTTCGGGTTTGCCGAACAGGCGCAGGTCGGCGCCCGGCACGCGCAAGGCATCGGCAACGCCTTCGAAGGCGATGCCTTTGGCGTCGATGCCGCCGTAGATCACCGCCGACGCGCCCGGCGCGCGCAGCGACGTATCGACCGGCAGGCCGAGGATGGCGCGAGCGTGCAGTTCGAATTCGGACAAGCGCTGCGACGCCAGGGTCACCAGCCCGGTGTCGTGCGGACGCGGACTGACTTCGGAGAACCATACCCGGTCGCCGCGCACGAACATTTCGACGCCGAACAGGCCGCGCCCGCCGAGATTGCCGGTGATCGCCCCGGCGATGGCGCGCGAGCGCTCCCGCGCGGCGGGGCTCATCGCCTGCGGCTGCCAGGATTCGACGTAGTCGCCGTTAACCTGGAGGTGGCCGACCGGCTCGCAGAAATACGTTTCCACCTCGCCGCCATCGCCGACGGCGCGTACCGTCAACAGGGTGATTTCGTAGTCGAATTCGACGAAACCTTCGACGATTACCCGTCCCTGGGCGACGCGGCCGCCCTGCTGGGCGTACTCCCACGCCCTGGCGACGTCGTCCGGGCCGCGCACCAGCGATTGCCCCTTGCCGGATGACGACATCGTCGGCTTGACCAGGCACGGGTAGGCGATGCCCGAGTCGATCGCGGCCCGCAGTTCGGCGAGCGAAGCGGCGAACGCATAGCGCGAGGTGGGCAGGCCGAGCTGTTCGGCGGCCAGGCGACGGATGCCTTCGCGGTCCATCGTCAGGCGCGTGGCGCGGGCCGTCGGAATCACCTCGGCAAGCCCCTCGCGCTCGATGTCGAGCAGCATTTCCGTAGCGATGGCCTCGATTTCGGGAACGACGAGATGCGGCCGCTCCTTCTCGATCAGCGCGCGCAGCGCAGCCGCGTCGGTCATCGGCAGCACGTGCGCGCGGTGCGCCACCTGCATGCCCGGCGCGCCGGCGTAGCGGTCGACGGCGATCGTCTCGACGCCCAGGCGTTGCAGCGCGATGAGCACTTCCTTGCCGAGTTCGCCGGCGCCGAGCAGCATCACGCGCGTGGCCGATGGACTGGACGGCGTGCCGAGGCGGCGCAAGGCCGGTTGAAGTCCGGTGGGAAGCGTATTGGGCATGGCGTGCGTCCTGGAAAATTTCACGCAAAATACGATTCTAGCAATTCGGCCCGGCCAGGAGTCGGATGGCGAAACCCGCCGCCCACGAGGAGCGGATGGAGAATTCCACGCCACGGCGGGTGCCGGTATAATCGGCCCGTGGAAATCATTCAAATACAACAGCCCGGCCCCCGGAGCCTGCCTGCCGTCTGGCGCAGTTGGCGGGAAAAAACCCGGAACTGGAAAGCCCTCGACAACCTGCCGGCCATTCCGGTCACGGCGGAGAATTTTGAAACCCTGGAGGGTCCCGACACGTATCGGCGCACTTTGCTGTCGCTGATCGCCGGAGCGCGCCAGCGCGTCCTGCTGGCCACGCTGTACCTGCAGGACGACGACGGCGGCCGGGAAATCCTCGAAGCGCTGCACGCCGCCCGGGCGGCGCGTCCGGAACTGGAGATCGCGGTCTTCGTCGACTGGCACCGCGCGCAGCGCGGCCTGATCGGCAAGGCCCGCTCGGAGGGAAACGCCGCGATGTACCGGGCGATGGCCGAACGCTTCGGGCCGGGCGTGGAAATTCACGGGGTTCCGGTACAACGCCGCGAGTTCATGGGCGTCATGCATCTCAAGGGTTTCATCATCGACGACAGCGTTCTCTACAGCGGCGCCAGCCTCAACGATGTTTACCTGCAGCGCCACGAGCGCTACCGCCTCGACCGCTACCACCTGATCCACAGCCGCGCGCTCGCCGACTGCCTGGCCGTCGAGCTCCTGCGCTTGCGCCAGAGTCCGGCCGTCTATCCGCTGAATACGCCGAGCGCGCCGAAAACGGCGGAACTCCGCCCGGCGATCATCAAATTCCGCCGCGAACTGGCGCGCACCCGCTACCGCTTTGCCGGCGACCGCATCCGCCAGGGCGAAATCGGGGTGACGCCGCTGTTCGGACTGGGCGTCCGCGACAACGAACTCAACCGGACGATCGTCGAGCTGGTCCGGCAGGCGAAAACCCGGCTGGTCGTGTTTACGCCGTACTTCAACCCGCCGGGGCCGGTGCGGCGGGCGCTCGACGCCCGCCTGGGCGAGGGCTGCCAGGTCATGATCGTGGTCGGCGACAAGACCGCCAACGACTTCTACATTCCGCCCGACGAACCCTTCAAGGCCATCGGCGCGCTGCCTTATCTCTACGAAGCCAACTTGCGCCGCTTCTGCAAGGCGCGCCAGCCGTTCATCGACGCCGGACGGCTCGAAGTGCGCGTCTGGCGGCACGACGACAACAGCTTCCATCTCAAGGGATTGCTGGTCGACGAGCGCTACGCGCTGCTGACCGGCAACAACATCAATCCGCGCGCCTGGCGGCTCGAC
>JAISQQ010000166.1 GCA_031274075.1 Accumulibacter sp. | reverse complement strand
GGCGAGCCTCGAAGTGGTATACGGCCATGCCTGGAAAGCCGAGCCGCGAACCATCGCCGACGGACGGGCGGTGATCCGCTTTGATATCAGGGGACAGAGGACAGAGGACAGAAGACAGTAATATTTGCGGGCGCGAAGCGCCCGGTAGCTGGACTGACACCTGACACCTGTCACCCGCCCCCTGTCACCTGTCTCTTCAACGTATCCTTGACGGCGCGGTCGAAGCTGTCGGCTTTCGCGGGTTCCCTGGCGCTTTGTTCCCGGACGTAGCCGTCGCGCTTGAGCACCAGATCGCCAAGCTCCCTGGAGAGTTTTTCGCGCTCGGCGCTTTGGCTGGCCAGGTAACGTTCCCGTTCGGCGGGGGACATCTTCTGCATCGCCGGGGGCAGTTCCTCCGTGGGCAAGTCGCCGAGCTTCGCCTTGCCGGTGTTGACGGCATCCACCAGGTCGCCGCCGCCGGTGATGACCTTGCCGCCCTTGCCGCTCTTGTTGACATAGGAGGACATCTCGGCGGTGGCGGGCGCGGGCGCCGCCTCGTACATGCGGGCCTTCTCCTTTACCCTGTGCTGTTCCATCCGGCTGCCGTAGGGAATGACGGTCTTGTTCAATTCGATCTGGAGCTTGCGGATGCGTTCGTCGAAGGGCGTGGCGACGATCACCACCAGGCCGCCGTCCTGCGGGATGGCGTGGTAGTCGCCGTGGCCGAGACGGGCCATCTCGCGCCAGACCTTTTTGGTGGATTGCATATCCCCGGCCTGCACGGTGTTGACCACGATGCCCTTGGCCCGCGCCTCGCGGATGACTTCCGGGTATTTCCGGTCCTGCTTGTAATCCATGTGCGGCGGCGCGTCCCCGACCAGAAAGAGAATGCGGCGGGTCCGGTCCGCTTCCTGCCCCTTGTCGCTCCAGCCAAGCTGCCTGACCGCCACGTCCAGGGCCTCGTTGACCGATTCGGGCGTATCGCCGCCGCCGTTCGCTTGAAAGGCCAGCAGCGAGGCGTAGATGCCTTGCAGATCCGTGGTCAGCGGGAATTTTTTGGTGACGTAGTCATCGCCGAGGTCGCGGTAGCCGACCAGGCCGAAATACAACTCGGCATCGGGGTTCTGGTCGACGATGGCGTTGGCGATGGACCATATCTTCTTCTTGGCCCCGTCGATCAGGCTGGACATGGAACCGGTGGTATCCAGGACAAAGGCGACTTCCACCCGCTGCCTGGACGCCGGCGGCGCGATTCTTTGCTCTTCGGCGCGCGCTGGAAGCGCCGTCGCGGCCAAGCAAAGAAACAGGAAAAAGGCTGAAAAAACAAGGCGATGATTCATGGCAACCGGCTTTCGACGAGATCAGGAACGATTAGGCGCACGCGGCGCGGCGAAAGTTCCATTTAAGCACAGGAATCCGGCCAAGGCAGAGTAGATCGCGGGGCAGGGCCATCACACCCTGTGGCGTCGTTGGCGTCGTGGCGATTTTCCCAAGGGCGCGGGTCTCCGGTCCGCCTGGGAGCTGACGCCAATCCGTTGGCGCACCCCGTAGGGCGGAAAAGCGCGGCGCCTCCCGCCGGTCCCCATCCCGGCGCGACGCGCCGCACGATTCAAAGGCCATCGAATAGATGACAGAGGAAAGTGGTATTTGCGGGCGCTTCGCGCCCGGTGACTCATGGAGTCAAGCTCCCGGTTCCGCCGGTGGTTTTTGACTTGGACCAGGCCCAATCAAGCCGCATGCTATGATCGAGGCATTACGCCCCACGATGCCGCCCGATCGACGACGCCCATGACCCCGCTCACGATTCGATACCGCCTGACGCCGAAAATATGGCGCGCGGCCCAGTCCCTCAGCAACCGAAATTGGGTGGCGAAGCCGTCCAGGAATGAATCGTTGTCGCTGGTGGGCTTTGTCATGGTTTTACTCGTGCTGCTCGCCTACGCCAACGTCCGCGGCGGAACGGCGTCTGTTGTCCTGCTAGGCGCTTGCGTGCTCTTGTATTCCGTTTGGATTTCCTTGCACAGTTGGCTGGTGGCGCGCAAATGCGCCTTGGCCTACACGGAATGCCTGGGCGAATGCCGTCTGACGCTTTCCGCCGCGGGGCTGGAGCTGGAGAGCCACGCGGCCCTTGCCGAAACGCGCTTCTCCTGGCCGGGCGTGACCGGCGTCGAGGAAAACCCCGGCTGGCTCGCCGTCATCATCGGTCCCGTCAAGCAGATTCTTCCTGTTCCCGAGACCGCCTTTGCCGACGCGGCCCAACGCCAGGACTTTCTCGACGCCCTGAAGACAGGCATGGGCCGGGGCGCGATGCCGCCATCGGAGACAAACGACCCCGCCTCCCCGGAAACAGGCGCGGCGCCTGCCTGCTCCGCGTCCGCGCAAGACGCGGCCGCAACGCCCGCGCCGCCGGCCGGGGCGCGCTGGCCAGGGCGTCTTGCCTCCGGGCTTGGCTCACTATGGCGCGTTTTCACCTTTCGCCTTCCCCGGCCCGCCGCGTTCGAGCCCGGCGTCATCAAACTGATCCTGCCGATCCCGCTCTTTTTCCTGATCACCCTGGGGCTGGAAATTGCCGCGAAAGGCCACCCCGGATCGCTCGTCTACTACAACCTGGCGCGGGTGCTTTCGCCGTTCGCCACGATTGCCGTGATTACCGGGCTGGCCATGCTGATGCGCGCCGAACGGCAGGAAAACTTCTGGCGGGAGGGCGCCCGCGTGCTGATGGCGCTGAACTGGCTGCTTTTGCTGTTGCCCCTGAATTACTGGTGGCTGGAAGGCGCTCTGTTCACAAAATGGCTCGAGCTTGACCTGACCGAAAGCGACGCCGCGCGCTCCTTCCTGATTATTTACGGCAGTGTGCCGGGCTTGTGGTTCATGCTGGCCGGCCTTCGGCAAAGCGTGACGCTTGGCGAGCCGGGCCGCCTGAAAACCAACCTCGGGCTGATGTTCGTGGCCATCGCGCTGAGCACGGCTTTCTCGCTGCACGCGCAAGCCCCCATGCTCTGGTATGCCGACAGCTCCGATGACGACGACGATGACGGTTCCTGGGTGAAGCTGAACGAAGACGTCTTGTACGGTCAGCCCCGCTTGCTGGCCGAGCATCTGGACCGCGTCCAGGACGGGCGCCCCGGCGAGGCGGAAATCTTCTTCCTCGGCGTCGGCGGAGACGGTCACCAGAATGTCTTTTTGCGCGAAACGCAGTCCGTCGAGCAACTGTTCCATGAGCGTTTCCAGACCCAGGGACGTTCGCTGGTGCTGGTCAACAACGTGGCAAGCATCGATTCCCTGCCGGTCGCCAATCACGAATCCCTGCAACAGGCCTTGACCCGCATCGGCCAGCGGATGAACGGCGAGGAAGATTTGCTGTTCCTGTTCATGACCTCCCACGGTTCCAGGGATCATCGCTTTTCCCTCTCGTTCTGGCCGTTTTCGTTCTCCGACATCACCCCGCCGATGCTGCGCCAGGCTTTGGACAAGGCCGGGATCAAGCGCCGGGTGCTGGTCGTCTCGGCGTGCTATTCGGGCGGTTTCGTCCCGGCGCTGGAGGACGATTACACGCTGGTCATCACCGCCTCGGCGGCGGATCGCAATTCTTTCGGTTGCAGCGACCGCAATGAATGGACCGATTTTGGCCGCGCCTATTTCGATGAAGCGCTGCGCCAGACACGTTCCTTCACCGAGGCTTTCGAACTCGCCGCCACCCGCATCGCCGAACGGGAACAGGCCGCGGGCCACACCCCCTCCCTGCCGCAGATGCGCGGCGGCGAAAAGCTGAAAGCGCAGCTGGACGCTTTCGCCCGTTCTCCCGCCTTCCAGAATGACTGATGACTGAAGCGCCCATGTGCCCCGCGCTCCCCAGGGCCATCGCACTCTCTCCATGAACCTAAAGTCGATCGGTGTACGTGAAAACAGCGACGGTTCGGTAGGGCGGGAAAGCATAGCGCCTCTCGCCGATCCTTTTTACGGCGCAATGCGCCGCACGATTCATGGGCCGCAGAATAATAGAAGCGGCTGCGCCGCCGGAGAGAACGACCGGCGGGAGGCGCTGCGCTTTCCCGCCCTACGGGGTGCGCCAATGCCAGGGCCGGATATCCTCGCTCCCAGAGAAGATCGCAAACAGGTCTGATGCGAATTGGGATCAGCCCTTGACGGCGCCCATGGTGAGGCCCTTGACGACGTATTTCTGGAAGATCATGGTGAGGACGATGGCGGGGGCCATGATGGCGACGGCGGCGGCCATGACGCCGCCCCAGTCGACCTCGGCGTAGGAGACGAAGTTGTAGACCGCGATCGGCAGCGTCTTCGTTTTTTCCATGCTCAACACCTGCGAGAACATGAAGTTGTTCCAGGAGAAGATGAACGACAGCGTCGTCGCGGTGATGATGCCCGGTCCGGAAAGCGGCAGGATGATCTTGAGGAAGGCGTACTGGCGCGTCGCCCCGTCGACCATGGCCGATTCTTCCATCTCGCACGGGATCGAGTTGAAATACGAGGCCATGATCCAGACCACGATCGGCAGGGCGATCAGCATATGGCTCAGAACCAGAGCCACATAGCTGTCCATCAGGTTGAGGCGCGAGAAGATGATGTACCACGGCATCAGGAAGGAAATCCCCGGCATCAGGCGCGCCAGCAGGATGAAGATCGCCAGCTTCTTCTGCGTGTAGCGCGAGATCGTATAGGCCGCCGGCAGGCCCAGCAGCAGTGAAAAGACTACCGCCAGGCCGCCGACGATCGTCGAATTGATGAAATACTGGAGGAAATCCTGTTCCTCGAACACCCGCGCGTAGTTTTGCAGCGTCGGTTCGAACCACAGCTTCGGCGGCCACGAAATGATGTCCACCTGCGTCTTGAAGGACGAAGAGAGCATCCACAGGAAGGGGAAGATCACCACCAGCGCCATGATCAGCACCAGGAGGTAGAACAGCGCGTTGGCGAGCAGTTTGTTGTTTTTCATTCCAGGCTCCATGCCCTCAGATTTCGGAAGACGCGCGCAGCTTCATGATGCCCAGGCTGCACAGGAAGACGATCAGGAACAGCGCCACCAGGATGACCGACGCCTGCCCGATGCGGAAATATTCGAAGCTGTACTTGAAGCCGAGGATGTTCAGCGTTTCCGACGCGTACCCCGGACCGCCTCCGGTCATCGCGAAAATGATGTCGAAAGTCTTCAGCGCGTCGATCAGGCGCAGGATCATCGCCGTCAGGATCACCGGCATCACCATGGGAATCGTCACATGGCGCAGGATCTGCCACTCGCTCGCGCCGTCGACCCGCGCCGCTTCCACCGGCTCGTCCGACAGGCCCGCCAGGCCGGCCAGCACGATCAACGTGATCATCGGCGTCCACTGCCAGACATCGACGATGATCAGCGACGGCAGCACGGAGTTGGCGCTCGAAATCCACAGGCCCTGCGGCAGGCCGAAGGTCTTCAGCATGAAATTGGCCAGGCCGATGGTCGGATCGTAGAAGAGGTTGAAGACGATGCCCACGGCTACCGGCGTGGCCACCAGCGGCAGCAGCAGCAGGAGTTTTGCCACGCTCTTGCCGACGAACGCGCGGTTCAGGACGAGAGCGGCGGCGACGCCGAGGAAGGTTTCGGCGACCACCGCGACGGAGGTGAAATAAAAGGTCCGCCATATCGCGTCGAGAAAACGCGATTCGGTCAGCACCCGCGCATAGCTGCGCAGGCCGACGAAACTCAAGGGCGCGCCGGAGGTCAGGTTCCAGTTGGTAAAGCTCAGGAACAAGGTGTAGAGGATCGGGAAAATCATCAGCAAGGCGATGAAAATCAGGGCCGGCAGCGGAAACAACAGGCGCAGATGGCGTTCGATGAAACTGGACTGGAACATGACGGCCCTTCCGATATCAAAAACCCTGGTTTGTCATTGGAGCGTTTTGCGTTTTGGAACCTGTTTGCGATCTTCTCTTTGGGAGCACGGGTATTTTACACACCCTCATTATGATGAAAGCCTCTCCGAACCGCCCCTGGGAGCGCGGGGCGCCCGCCCCGCAACAGCGGCGGCAGTGTCATGGCGCGGGTCAAAAGCGGGGAGGGCGCCCCGCGCTCCCGGAGAGAAAATCGCAAACAGCTTCCCAACGCGGACAGCGGCTGTTTTCATCCCGTCATTCCTTGGTTCGCCGGAATCCAGAAATTTGAGGAACGAACCGGGTCCCGGCTTTCGCCGGGACGACGTGCTATGAACGTTCATGCTTCATGCGATGAAATGCGTCAACACCCGACCCGAAAACGCTCCGGTTCATTCGCCACGCTTTCCGCCATCCGGCTATCCAGCCGGATGGCGGAGAAGGTCTTTGCCGGATCGGCGGCACAGAAATCGTGCCGCCGGCCAGCGCTCACTCCTTGCCGTATTCCCCGGCGTCCTTGAGCAGATCGTTGACCTTGACGGCCCGTTCCTTGGCCATGGACTCCAGATTGGGGGAAGCGCCCTTGGTATTGATCGCCTCGATGACCACTTCGCCGATCAAATCGCGCGCTTCGCCGACGGCGCTCATGTACGGACGGTCGAAAGGATTGCCGTTCTGCGCGGCGAAGACCTGCGTTTCAACCAGTCCCGGATTCACCTTGGCGAGCACGTCCTTGTCCTGCCAGGCCGAAATGCGGGCCATAGTGATGTTGGACAGCATGCCGCGCTTGGCCAGTTCCTGGCTGGTCGCCCACTCCAGGAACTTGGCCGCGAGTTCCTTGTTCTTGGACTGATTGGCGATCGCCATGCCCCACGAGACGACGATGAACGGCGAATTCGTCTTCGGCCCCGCCGGGAAGTTGGCGATGCCGACGTTCTCCGCCGGCACCTGCGTCTTGGCCGGATCGACGACCTGCCCGTAGAACACCGAGGCGTCGGTCCACATGGCGATCTTGCCCGCCTGGAACAGCGGCATGATGTTCTCCCACGACATCGAGGTCACGCCCTTCGGGCCGTAGTTGCCGAGCAGCTTGCCGTAGTAGCGGATGGCGTCGACCGCGGGCTGCGAATCGAACACCGCGACGCCCTTGTCCAGGTAGCCGCCGCCAAAGTTATAGACATAGCTGGACAATTGCGTCACCGAGGCGGCGCCCTTGCCGCGCGAGGCAAAGCCGGCCACGTCGTCGCTATTGAGCTTTTGCGCGGCGGCCTCGAGTTCGGTGAAGTTGACCGGCACTTTCACGCCGGCGGCGTTGAACAGATCCTTGCGGTAATAGAGAACCTGCCATTCGGTGACCAGCGGGACGAGATATGGTTTACCGCCGGACGAGGCTATCCCCATGATGCTCTTGGGGTAATCGGAGAAATCGTAGCTGGCGATCGTCTCGTACCAGCCATTCTTGCTGAACATCTTCCCTTCCTGCAGCGGCCGCGTCATGAACACGTCGACGCTCGAAGACTTCGTGGCGAATTCCGTCGTCAGCTTCTGGGTCAACTGGCTTTCCTGAAGGCTTTCGAAATTGACCTTGATGCCGCTGGCCTTTTCAAACTCCGGAATGACCGACTTGAGCAGTTCGCCATACGGATGGTTGGCCAGCAGCACGCGGATTTCCTTGGCCTGGGCCAGGCCGCCGGTGGAGAAACAGAGCGAGGACAATGCTACCAATGTCGTGACCATCAGCTTCTTTTTCATGATGCCTCCTTGAAGGATTAAAAAACAACTGCCGGGAAAAACCTGAAGAAATCCGTAAAAAACGCCATTGCCAACGCCTCGGTCAGACAATGGTCCTTGAACTGTCCTTGTCGAAAACATGGCTGCGGGCCATGGCGAGGCCGACCCGCAGGGTCTGTCCAACGCTTATCGGACGCTCGGGCGCCGGCATGCGCGCCACCAGCGTATCCTTGCCGCAAGCCAGATGGACGAAAATCTCCGAGCCGAGCGTTTCCACCACCTCGGCGCGCGCCGTCAGCGTGTTGCCGCCGTCGGGCTGGTCGGCATCCTGCGTGGCGATATCCTCGGGACGGATGCCGAAAACGACTGCCTGCCCGTGGTGAGCCTGCAAGGCGGGCTGGAACGCGGCGGGCGCCTGCACGCGGAAACCGTCGCCGGAGATGAACAGATCGCCGCCTTCCGCGACCAGCGAGGCGTCGACGAAATTCATCGCCGGCGAACCGATGAAACCGGCGACGAAACGGTTGACCGGCTGGCTGTACACCTCCATCGGCGAGCCGTGCTGCTGCAGCACGCCCTTGCTCATGATGAAAATGCGGTCGGCCATGGTCATCGCCTCGACCTGGTCGTGCGTCACATAGACGATCGTGGCGCCGAGCCGGCGGTGCAGCTTGCTGATTTCGGCGCGCATGGCGACCCGCAGCTTGGCGTCGAGGTTGGACAAGGGTTCGTCGAAGAGGAACACCTTGGGTTTGCGCACGATCGCCCGGCCGACGGCGACGCGCTGGCGCTGGCCGCCCGAAAGCTCCTTGGGTTTACGCTCCAGGAGTTCCGTGATGCCGAGAATGTCGGCGGCTTCCCGCACGCGGGAGGCGATCTCCGTGTCCGGCAATTTGCGGATGCGCAGGCCGAACCCCATGTTCTCGCGCACGTTCATGTGGGGATACAGCGCGTAGTTCTGGAACACCATGGCGATGTCGCGGTCGCGGGGCGGCAGATCGTTGACCCGC
>JAISQQ010000077.1 GCA_031274075.1 Accumulibacter sp. | reverse complement strand
CTTGTATTTTGTGGGTTTGCCCGGCTTTTGGGCGATGGACGGGCCCGGAACGCGGCGGTGGAATCCGTGGTTACCGACGGAGGCCACGGCCATGAGGAGCTTTTCAGGCGATCAGCGCGCGTTGGGAGAAGCGCTCCGGATCGCGCCGCTCAGATGGCCCGGTCATAGCGCCCCGTTCCCCAGGATGATGCCTTCGCGGCGCGGGTCGACGCCGCCTTCGAGCACCATCTGGCCGTCCTTTTCGACGCGCATGATGGTCGAGATGCCGCTGGACTGGGCCGCGTTGGACGTCGTGTGGCCCATCGCCTCCAGGCCGGAGATCAGCCCGGAGAGGTCCAGAGTCGTGTTGGCCCCGTCTATGTTGGTGGTGCGGCTGTTCATGGCGCCGAAGTCCACCAGCGAGGTCGCCTGCTGGGCGTCGAGCCCCCAGTCGAGCGCGCCGACGACGGTCTTGAGCACGTAGTAGATGATCGCGCTGCCGCCCGGAGAACCAGTGGCCATCACGAAGTCGCCGGGCTCGGCGCCGCGGAACACCAGGGTCGGCGACATCGAGCTGCGCGGCCGCTTGCCGCCGGCTACGCGGTTGGCTACTTTTACGCCGTTGGACTCCGGCTGGGCCGAGAAGTCGGTCAACTGGTTGCTCAACAGGTAGCCGTCGACCATGTGGTACGAACCCATGCTCGATTCCACCGTGGTGGTCATTGCCACCACGTTGCCGTAGGCGTCGACGATCGAGAAGTGGGTCGTGCCGTGCTCCGGCGTGGTGTCGCTGACCAGCGGCACGTCGTCCAGGTCGCCCGGCTGGGCGGTGCCCATGCTGGTGGTCAGATCGATGAGCGAGGCGCGCGCGCGCAGGTAGTCCGAGTTGAGCATCGTCGGCAGGCCCTGGCCGGGCAGGGCAACGTAATCGATGTCCGCCACGTACTTGTCGCGGTCGGCGTAGGCCAGGCGCTCGGCTTCGCTGACCAGATGTACGCCCATCACGCTGGGAACGCCGCCCTCGTTGGCCGGATTGATCGGCGGATACAGGCTGAGGTCGAAATTACTCAGGATGCCCAGGGCCTGGGCGATGGCGATGCCGCCCGAAGAAGGAGGCGCCATCGAGCACACGTAGTAGGCGCGATAGGTGGTGCACGCCGGAGTGCGTTTCTTGGCCTGATACTTGGCCAAGTCGTCGAGCGTCATCAGGCTGGGCGTGATCGGCGTATGGTCGGGGTCGTCGCCCACCGACTGCCGGGCCTTGTCCACGAGGTTCTGCGCCAGGGAGCCCGTGTACAGCGCGTCGGCGCCCTGTTCGGCCAGGATCTTCAGCGTGTCGGCGTAGGGTTGATTGGTCATGGTTTCGCCCGAAGCGTATGGCGTGCCGTCCGCATGGTAATACGTGGCCATGGCGTTGCCGTCGAGCCTGAAGCTGCTGGCGCTACTGCTGATCGCGTTCGCCATGCGCGTGGGAACCTGGAAGCCGTTGGTGGCCAGGTCGATACCGCTGTCGAACAGCTTGTTCCAGGGCAGCTTGCCGTACTCGGCATGCGCCATGTCGAGCATGCGCATGACGCCCGGCACGCCGATGGAGCGGCCGCTGCGCCGCGCATTCGGCCTCGGCAACGGGGAACTGGGATCATCCTGATCCTGGCGCACCAGATAGTAGCCGTTGGCGGCGGCGGGCGCCGTTTCCCGGCCGTCGTAGGCGGTCATCTGCTTGGTCTTGGCGTCGTAGAACATCATGAACGCGCTGCCGGCGATGGTGCTCGATTGCGGCTCGACCAGGCCGAGCACGGCCTGCACGGCGACCGCCGCGTCGACGGCGCTGCCGCCGGCCTTGAGCACCTCGCAGCCGGCCTTGGAAGCCAGCGGCGTGTTGGCGACCACCATGTACTTGCTCGCGTGCTTGGCCTTGTAGCCCGGGCGATAGCCCGACGTCGGCTCGGGAAGGGAGGGGTCGCCCGGGACGCCCGAACCGACCACGACCGTCTCGCCGTTGCTGGCAAGCACCGTGCAACTGTTGGGATCGTTGTCGACGATCAGTTCGCCGGTCGACGGGACATCGGCGGCATTGTCATTGCGGGAACCGCCGCCGCCGCAGCCGGCCAGGAAGATGGCCAGGAACAGCGGGGCAAATTGCCAGGGGGCGCGTTTTTTCATGCTGTGCTCCTTTGAATGAAGTAAGAAAGCTGAAAGTGTTCCGGTTCAATTTGGACACGGAATTGAAGTTGTAAAAAACCGGAATCACGGCGGTCCATTAAGCAAGACGCGTACCACGGAAAATATCCCTTCAACATGTCAAAGGGGGAAAAAACGAACCGCGGATAGCGCCGTAACGATACCGGATTTACATGATCACCCGCAAACTGGAAACGGAATCGGAGCGAAAAACCGGGTATTTCCTGGACCATGGCGTGTCCAAAATGGTACAAGGGAAGATGGTTTGCACTGTTTTGGTGCGGACCGGAGGACAGAAGACAGAAGACAATAATATTTGCGGGTGCGGAGCGCCCGGTAATCGAACTGTCTTCTGTCCTCTGAAAAACGCATTTCAATATCGCGACCGATTCGTGGAAAATCGAACGCTTCATCGTCTGCGCCTCGCGCTGCATCCCGCAATCCGGCGACGCAATGAATCGGCGGCCGTATCGTCAACACCGTGTCCAACGCGGGCCTGCGGCCTCAAGGCAGCAGCATCGCCTATTCGGTTTCAAAAGCCGCGGGTATTCATGCCACCAAATGCCTCGCCGTC
Source organism: Accumulibacter sp. (assembly GCA_031274075.1). Lineage (GTDB taxonomy): Bacteria > Pseudomonadota > Gammaproteobacteria > Burkholderiales > Rhodocyclaceae > Propionivibrio. Next base: position 1,715 of record JAISQQ010000077.1, on the reverse strand, counting down.
ACCCTGGCGCCGGAAATCAGCGTCAACGCCGTCGCCCCCCGACCTCCTGTCACCCGCTGGCACAAAGACACCTGCGCCGAACAGGTCGCGAAGATCAATGACAGCGCGGCCCTGCGCAAGGAAGTCAAGCTTGAAGAGTGCGCGGCCATGTATGTCGCCTTGCTGAAAAACGACAATATCACCGGCAAGACGATTACCGTCGATTCTGGGGTCGTGATATAGGAAAAAGCAATGGACTCCGGGCCGCCTCTGGGAGCGCGGGGCACCAGCCCCGCAACAGCGGCGACAGTGTCATGGCGCTGGAAAAGCGGGGCTGGTGCCCCGCGCTCCCAGGAAACCCGGCCTTCCCGGCACAAAACCGCATAGGCGATAGCCTTGGTCAAACGCTTCGATGTCGTGCTTCGCTTTGCTCGCCACAATCTACGCGGACTGATCCCCGAGTCCTGTCATCTGGCATCTGGCGTCCGATCCGCTGATTATCCCGAGACGGCCTTCGTTGAGGCATTTGCCGACGATGCGGTAGATTTCGGGGTCGAAGCGCAAGGTTCCCGAGCGTTCTTTTTCGACGGCGTCCTCGAACAGCGCGCGTAGCGTCGCTTCGTCGCCAGCCGTTCCGAGATAGGACCAGGCGCTGATTACATGGGCATCTTCGCGCATGCCGAATTCATCGCGTTCGACCAGGGCGATCGGGCCGGGGTAGGGCCAGGGGCGTATCCGGCTTTTGGCCAGCGCGGCCATCAGCCGGGCGCTGTGCAGCGAGACGGGCTCCTTGCCGACGCAGGCGCCGCGGCAGTTGTGCTGCTTGTGGGCGACGCAGGCTTCGCCGGCGCGGCTGTTGCCGAGGCCGGTGAAGTAATGGCACAAGTGGTGCGCTTCCGCCAGCTTGCGCAAGGTCAGGGTGGCTTCGCGCCGGTCGCGGTACAGGCCGTGCAGATCGTCCGCGCGGGCAAAGTCGAGCTCGCTGGCGGATACCAAGAGGGGACGGAAATCGCCGTCGCCGTGGCGGACGAGTTGCCAGGAACACAGTTCCCCGGACGGCCGTCGCCGCGTCGCGGACAGTTCGAGCTCGCGCAGGCGGGCGCCGAGTTCGCCGGCCGCTTCGCGCCATTCGATCCACCACACGCCGCGCACCGACGGCATCTCGCGCCGGGCCGGCGAGAAGTGCGCGAAGACCTGCTGGCGGAGGTTGGTCGCCCGCTTGACGGCCAGCAGCGCGCCGTCCTTGCCGAACAGGGCGTAGGCGCCGGGCGCTTCGGGCAGTTCGTCGAGCTGCGCCGGGTCGAGCTGCGGCGGCAGTTCGGGAAGGCCGGTGATCCGCTCCACGGCGTCCCGGATCGCCTCCGCCGGCAGCAGCGCGTGCCAACGCTGCCAGAGATCGCGCAGCACGCGGGCGTCGGCCAGGGCGCGATGGCGGTCGTCGGTGGCGATGCCGAAGCGTTCGACCAGCGTGTCGAGGTTGTGCCGGTGGTGCGCGGGGAAAAGCGCGCGCGAGAGCTTGACGGTGCACAGGCGGGTGGCGCAAAAATCGATGCCGGCCCGTTTGAATTCGTGCTTGAGGAAACCGTAGTCGAAGCGGGCGTTGTGGGCGACGAACAGGCGGCCGCGGAGTTTTTCCAGGAGTTCCGGCGCCAGTTGCGCGAAGGCCGGGGCCGTTTCGACCATCGCCGTGTCGATGCCCGTCAAGCCGGTGATGAAAGGCGGGACGGGCCTTTCGG
>JAISQQ010000071.1 GCA_031274075.1 Accumulibacter sp. | reverse complement strand
TTCGGCAGCACCCTTACCTCGCGCTGCGGGAAAGGAATCGAGATTCCTTCCCGGCGGAAGGCGCGCAGCATTTCGCGATTGATGTCGGAACGGACGCCGCCGGTGCCGCGCTCGGGGTCCTCGACCCAGAAACCGAGCTCCAGCATGATGGCGCTGTCGCCGAATTCCGTCAGCATGACGCCCGGCCCTGGATCGGCAAGAACCCGGGGATGCGCCTGCGCGATTTCGATCATCAGCTTCATGGTCCGCTCGACGTCGGTGTCGTAGGCCACCCCGACCGTGGTCGCGACGCGCACCCGCTTGTCCGAAAACGACAGGTTGCGCACCATGTTCCCTACCAGATACTCGTTGGGAATGATGACTTCCGTTCCGGACAGCGTGCACAGCACCGTGTAGCGCGTGGTGATGCGCGTCACCGTGCCGGTCGTCTTGTCGTCGAGCGAAATCAGGTTGCCCAGGCGGATCGATCGGTCGAGCAGGATGATGAAACCGCTGACGTAATTGCTGGCGATGCGCTGCAAGCCCAGGCCCAGGCCCACCGCCAGGGCGCCGCTGAAAACGGACAGCGCCGTGACGTCGATGCCGAGCAGCGACAGGCTGAGCAGCAGGGCAATCACCGACAGCAGCGCCTTGGCCACCCGGGACAGCACTTCGCGCACGTTGGCGTCTATTTCCCGCACCGCCAGCAGGCGGCGCTCGACCAGGCTGGCGATCCACAAGGCGGCGAGCAGCGTGACGCAAACGGTCACCGAGCCTTGCAGCAGCATCCACAGATCGAATTCCTGCCGGCCGACGTTGAACGAAACCTTTTCCAGCCGCGCGATCACCGGATCGGCCAATCCCGTCATCTCGAGCACCATGCCGCCCCAGATGACGGAGGCCGTAAACCGTTCGAAGCGCTTCAGGAAATTACCGTGCGGAAAAATACCGCGCAGCGCGTAAACGAAAATGCGCACCAGCACCCAGGAAGCCAGCAGCCAGGAGGCGATGTTGAGCAGCGCCAGATGGCCCACGTGGAGATATTCGAGCATCCAGCGCAGCGCGCTGGTCAACAGGAAGGCGATCAGGGGGAAGGCGATGCGCTCCACGCCGCCGGCGCTGAAGGCGAGCAGCGCGTTCCCGCCCTTGCCGCGCGCGCGTCCGCCGCGCCATAGATGGCAGTCGAGCCACCAGGAAACGCCGAGAATCGCCAGCAGCGCGGCGACCAGCCAGTAAAGCTCGACGCTGTTCAGGTCGCCCCAGAGACGATGCACCAGGGCAAAGATTTCCTTCTCGTTCATCGGCGCTCCATGACCGCGGCAAAAAAGCCGTCCGTGCCATGCCGGTGCGGCATCAGGCGCAGGCGTTCGCCGGTATCGACGGCGATGCCTTGCCTCCCCAGTATATCTCCTGCGGACAGCGGTGCGAAGTCGGGATGCCCGGCGAGGAATCCGTCGACTACGCCGTCGTTTTCGCCGTCGAGCAGGCTGCACGTGGCGTAGACCAGCCGTCCGCCCGGCTTGAGCAGCGCCGCCGCCGCGCGCAGGATCGAGGCTTGCTTGACGCAAAGCTCCGCGACGCTCTCCGGCGTCTGACGCCATTTCAGGTCGGGATTGCGGCGCAGGGTGCCCAGGCCCGAACACGGGACGTCGACCAGCACGCGATCGAGCTTGCCGGCCAGCCGCTTGATCTTGAGGTCGTTTTCCGAATCGATGCGCGCCGGATGGACGTTGGAAAGCCCGGAGCGCGCCAGCCGCGGCTTGAGCCTGGCCAGCCGCTTGGCGGCGACGTCGAAGGCGTACAGCCGTCCCTGCGAGCGCATCATGGCGCCGAGCAGCAGGGTTTTTCCGCCCGCGCCGGCGCAAAAATCGGCGACCATCTCGCCGCGCTTCGGCTGCAGCAGGAAACCGAGCAACTGGCTGCCCTCGTCTTGCACTTCGATGCCGCCGTCGAGAAACAGCGGATGGCGCGCCAGCGACGGCTTGCCGGCCAGGCGGACGCCGAGCGGGGAAAGCGGGCAGGCCTCGGCGTCGACGCCGCTCGCGCGCAGCGCGTCCAGCGCCGCGTCGCGCCCGAGCTTGAGGGTATTCACCCGCAGGTCGAGAGGCGCCGGCTGGTTGAGGCCGTTGGCCAGCGATTCCAGTTCATCCGCCGCGTGCTGGCGGATCAGCGCCGCGTACAGCCAGTCCGGCAGATCGAGGCGCACCGCCGCCGGCAACGGGTCGAGCCGGACGGCCTTGGCCCGGGCCAGCCATTTTCCCTCGGCTTCGCCGATCACCGGCTCCAGCTCGCGGCGGTTCAAGCCCTGCGCGCACGCCAGCGCCGCGAGCGCCAGCCGCCGCGCCGTGGGCTCGTCGAAACAGCGCGCGGACAGGGAACGCCGGCGGCGCAGCACCGCATAGACCGTCTCGGCAAGAAAAGCGCGCTCCTGGTGCCCCAGTTCGCGATGCTGGCGGAAATAGCGCGACACGACCGAGTCGGCGGGGAACGGCGAATCCAGCAACTCGGCGAGAAGCTGTTCGGCGTGTTTCAGCAGGAGGGGAGTCAATCGCATTTTTGTTCGAGACCTGAAAAAACTTCGGTTGAAGCCACAGTCCACAGGGATTGCGGAAAAGATGAAATGTCGAAATTCGACTTACCCAGGACAGGCAGGGGGGCTGTCCTGAGAAGCTGTTTGCGATTTTCTCTCTGGAAGCACCGGTATTTTAACAAGCCCATCATGAAAGCCTCTCTCCGAGCTACCCCTGGGAGCGCGGGGCACCAGCCCCGCAACAGCGGCGGTGTCCTTCAACGGGTCAAAAGCGGGGCTGGTGCCCCGCGCTCCCAGGAAGACTCCGGCTTTCGCCGGAATGACGGGATGGAAACAGCGGCTGTTCGCACTAAAACACAAGACGCTCCAACGCCTCCCCCAACTTTCTTCGCTCCCCGCGCTTCACTCCCGCGCCGGCCCGAACACGATTTCGGTGGCGACTTGCACGAAAGCGTCGCCCTGTTTATCGACATGGCGGATTTTAACCGGCAGCAGGCGGTATTCGTAGGCCAGCCAGATTTCCGTGACGTTGTCGCCGGGGGCGCGCAGGTGGCGCGTGTCGAGGACGCCCAGCGGAATCTCGATGCGCTCGTCGCCCAGGTTTTCCAGGTGGTATACGCTGTATTTCTTGCCGGTGGCGAGCGGCATCGAAGCCGTCTGGCCGGGGGAAATATCCAGGAAACCAAGCTGGTAGTAGAACGAGAGCATATCCTGCGCCCCCGGATCGAGCGCGTGGTCGCTGTCCTGGCTCACGCGGACCTTCATCGTTTCCCAGTCGAACAGGGCGCGTTCCCTGGCCTTCTTTCCCGAACGCATGACGCCGAAGGCTTCGGGCTGCAGGCCGTCGGCGGAAATCCGTCCGATGCTTTCCATGGCGATATCCACCGAGCGGAGCAGCCACGCCAGCCCGGTCGTTTCGACCGTCGAAACCAGGCGATAGCGCTCCGCCTCGAAACTCCATTCCTGGAACGCCGCGCCGATCTCGAAGCCCGAGTCGCCCCGGTCTACCCGGAAGCGGATGCGTCCGCGCGGCGGCAAACGCGCGGCTACCACAGTTGGCACGGCGGGTGCGGGCGGCGCGGCTTCGACCGGCGGCGCGGCGTCCACGGCGGCTTCGTCCGCGCCCGCAGGCCCGGACCGCGCCGGAATGGACGCGGCCGCCCCGGCCACCGGGGGCGCGGTGATGATGGACGTGGCGGGCGTGGTGGATGTAGTGGGCATGGCGGGCCGGATCGCCCGCTCCTTTTTCCGGGGTGGCGAACGCGAGGCAGTAGCCGGCGCTTTCTCCGGCCTTTGGACTTCCGCGTCGGGGACGGGCGCGGGCGCGGGAGGCGGCGGTTCCGGCAAGGCGGGCCGAAGTTCCGCGACCAGATGAAGCGGTGCTTCGGGCGCGGACGCCGGATCGATTTCCGGCACCCACAGCGCGACGGCGTGCAGCCCCAGTGAAACGGCCAGGGCAAAGCGCAACGCGACGGGCTGGCGGTCCCCGCCGCCAGCCCTCAGCGGCGTCCGGAGACCCACGGAGAAACCAGGCTCGCGGCGGCTTCCTCTTCCTCCTCCTCTTCCTGTTCCGCGTCCAGCGCCACGCGCCCGTCGACGAGCCGCAGCCGGCCTTCGGCGAACCAGCGGACGACTCGCGGATAGAGGCGGTGTTCCTGCGCCAGCACGCGCGCCGCCAGGCGGGCCGCGTCGTCGCCGTCGAGCACCGGAACGGCGGCCTGCGCGATGATCGGCCCCTGGTCCAGTGCCGGAGTGACGAAATGCACCGTGCAGCCGTGCAGGCGCACGCCCGCGTCGAGCGCGCGCTGATGCGTGCGCAGGCCCGGAAACGCCGGCAGCAGCGACGGGTGGATGTTGATCAGGCGTCCGGC
>JAISQQ010000242.1 GCA_031274075.1 Accumulibacter sp. | reverse complement strand
CTCCCTTTTTTCTGGATTCGGAAAATATCTCATGGTAGTCATTCGTCTTGCTCGTGGCGGCGCGAAGAAGCGGCCGTTCTACAGCGTGGTCGTGGCCGATTCGCGCACTCGTCGTGACGGGCGGTTCATCGAGCGTATCGGGTTTTACAATCCTGTCGCTTCGGCCAACGAGGAAGGTCTGCGGGTCGCGGTGGATCGCTTGAGCTACTGGCAGCAGCAGGGCGCCAGGCTGTCGCCGACCGTGACGCGCCTGGTCAAACAGTCCGCCAAGGCCGTCGCCGCGGCCTGATCCGTTGGCCGGGGAGGAAGGCGGCGCGCCGTCCGCCGGCATGGTCGTGCTTGGCAAGGTCGTCGATGTTTACGGTTTGCGCGGCGCGGTGCGGGTACATCCGTTTGCCGACGATCCGCGATCCTGGGGGGCGATGCCGCGCTGGTGGCTCGGCGGCGAGGGCGACGCGCCGGAGGCGTGGCGTTGTTTGCGCCTGATTCGATGCCGGGAGCGGTCCGGATTGCTGATCGCGACGCTGGAAGGGATCGCCGACCGCGACGCTTCGGAGTCGCTGCGGGGAATGCTGGTGGGCGCGCCGCGCGAGGAATTGCCGGCGACGGAGAGTGGGGCGTATTACTGGGGCGATCTCGTCGGACTGGAGGTGGTGAATGGGCAGGGGCAACCGCTGGGACGGGTTGCCGGGCTGATCGCCACGGGCGCCAACGACGTGTTGCAAGTGGTGGACGAGGCAGGCCGGGAACGCTTGTTGCCTTTCGTGAATGCCGTGGTGCGGGATGTGGATCTGCCGGGGCGGCGTATCCTGGCCGATTGGCAGGCGGATTGGTGAGCCTGGCGATGCGCGGGGATATTGGGTCTGGGTCTGGGTCGGAGTCGCGTTTCCTGGCCGGGGTGGTGACGCTGTTTCCCGAGATGTTCGCGGCGCTGACGCAATCGGGCGTGACGCGCCGGGCCTTGGAGGAGGGGCGCTGGAGCCTGGAGTACACGAATCCGCGCGACTACGCTACGGACGCCTATCGCAGCGTCGATGATCGTCCGTATGGCGGCGGGCCGGGAATGGTGATGATGCCCGCGCCGCTGGAAAGGGCGCTCGGCGCGGCCAGGGAGCGGCTCCTGGCCGCCGGGGCGGCGAGGAGCCGGGTAGTGTATCTGTCGCCGCAGGGTGTGCCGCTGACGCACCGGCGGGTGATGCAAGCGGTGCGCGAGGCGGCGGCGGGAGAAGGGCTGATCCTCCTCTGCGGCCGCTATGAAGGGATCGACGAGCGCCTGATCGCGCGCTGTGTCGACGAGGAGATTTCGATCGGGGATTTCGTGCTCTCGGGCGGTGAAATCCCGGCGATGGCCTTGCTGGACGCCATCGTCAGGCAGTTGCCGGGCGTGCTGAACGACGCCGGATCGGCAACGCAGGATTCGTTTGTCGCGGGCTTGCTGGATTGCCCGCACTATACGCGGCCGGAGGATTACGAAGGTTCGCGGGTGCCCGAGGTGTTGTTGTCCGGGCATCACGAAGCAATCCGCCGTTGGCGTCTGCAACAGGCGCTGGGGCGGACATGGCGGCGGCGGCCGGATTTGCTGGCGGCGCGTCCGTTGTCGAACGAGGAAACGCAACTCCTGCGGCAGTATCAGGAGCAATGCGGTCAGGAAAACTTAAAAGGAGTCCTAGAATGAATCTGATAGCGCAACTCGAACAGGAAGAAATCGCCCGATTGGGCAAGACGGTCCCGGAGTTCGCCCCCGGCGATACGGTGGTCGTCCAGGTCAAGGTCAAGGAAGGCACGCGCGAGCGTCTCCAGGCTTACGAAGGCGTGGTGATCGCCAAGCGCAATCGCGGCCTCAATTCGAGCTTCATCGTGCGCAAGATTTCCTCCGGCGAGGGCGTCGAGCGAACCTTCCAGACCTATTCCCCGCTGGTCGCGTCGATCGAGGTCAAGCGCCGCGGCGACGTGCGCCGGGCCAAGCTCTACTACCTGCGCGAGCGCTCCGGCAAGTCGGCGCGCATCAAGGAAAAGCTGACGCGCAAGGTGAAGAACACCGCCGGGTTCGGAGGACAGTAGACAGAAGACGGAGGACAGTAGAGTTTGCGGCGGCTTTGCCGCCGCATGAATTACTGTCAGCCGAACAGCCGGAATCCGGAATTTTGAGGAACGCACGTCGTCCCAGCGCAAGCCGGGACGACGTGCTTGAGCTTATACCACAACGCTCACACGACGGAATCGTGTCCGTACCTAAACCGAAAATGCTCCAGGCATTGCTTTCGCGCCTTTCGCTCAGTGCGCCACAAATAAGTGAATACCGGTGGCGTCGCTGTACATTCCGAAGAACTGTCCAAGCGCATTGACGCCTTTCATGTCGGTATCAGTGATACCTGAGCCCGGATAATCAATGGCGGTGTAAGCCGCGCCGTCGTACTCGTACACGAAGCTGTGTTCGTTAAAGGAACCATCCGTCGTAGACATAAGGTAAATTCCGAAAATCCGGCCCGCCGCATCAATGCCCACAATCTCGGTTTCGCCGCTCGCATTCGGATAAACGATGGGTGAGTAAGTCGTGCCGTCATACACGAAGCCATGCCAATCACCGCTATTGGTACTGGCACCACTGGTGTCCCGATACGAGCCGAAAACCCGGCCCAAGGTGTCGATGCCAGTAGCGAAGGTAGCGATTGCATTTGGATAAACGATGGGTGTGTAGGTCGCGCCGTCATACATGAAGCTATGGAACTGACCACTGGCGTCCCGATACTGGCCGAGAACCCGGCCCGATGCGTCGATGTCAGTGGGGGAGGTACTGATTGCATTTGGATAAACGATGGGTATATAGGTCACGCCATCATACATGAAGCCATGGTGGTACTGACTACTGGCGTCCCGGTACGAGCCGAGAACCCGGCCCGAGGCGTTAATGTCAATAACATGGGTTTCGATTGCATTTGGATAATCGATAGAGGCATAGGTAGTGCCGTCATACATGAAGCCATGGTACTGACCACTAGCGTCCCGATACGAGCCGAAAACCTGGCCCGAGGCGTCGATGTCAATAACGTCGGTATTGATTGCATTTGGATAAACGATGGGTGTGTAGCTTGCGCCGTCATACACGAAGCCATGTGAATAACCGCTATTGGCACCACTGGCGTCCTGATACGAGCCGAAAACCCGCCCCGAGGTGTCGATGCCAATAACGTAGGTATTATCCGCGCCCGGATAGGCGATATCCGTGAATCTGTATGCCATTATCGTCGCCGTTGCGGTCTGGCCCGGATCGTTGTCCGCCGTGACGGTGATCGTGTAGGTGCCTGATGTATTGGTAGTAAAGGTCACCGTATTGCCGCTCGGAGTCAATGTGGCGTTCTGTACCACCGCCGGCCAAGTGACGCCGCCCTGATTAACCGTGGCTTCGAGCGTCAGCGTCTCGCCAGTCTGGATCACTACGGTCTGCGGCGCGATGGCGATGCTGAAGACCGGCGGCGTGACATCACCGCCATCACTGTCATGGGAACCACCCCCACCGCCGCAACCAACCAGCGCCAGCATCGCGGCGAACATCACGGAAAATAGAACGGCCTGTATGTGTTTCATCAAAGACTCCTTGTCGCAGAGGAAAAATCGGGATAGTCATCCCCGTAGCGGCGGAAAGCCGGCGAGGACGATAGCGGCGGACTAAGCTGCCTGCTTGCGGTCACCCGGAAATGGGGAGACGAAAAGACTCCATTCCCGACAGAAGCAGGACCTAGACAGAAGCAGGATCTAAAAACGGGGGGGGGGGGGGAACACCAAAAGCCGCGCTACGCTTGGCGGCGGGCGCGGTTAACGAGCGATGAGTGTGTACAGCAAAAATCAGGCCGGAATCAGGAATTCTGGCCTGGACGTAAACGGGAAGGTATCGCGCCGCTTTTTCCATTTTGCCCACACTCTTGCCACGGACTCGCGAGCCTGAATTTACATCAGCAAATCAGCCCGATGCAAGCACTTTTCAGAGGAAAGCGATAAGGAAAGAAAGAATCCAGGAATTTCGAGGAACGAACTGGGTCCCGGTTTGCGCCGGGACGACGCCTCTAGGCCTATACCAACGTTCAGTCCGCGTAGGGCGGAAAAATATGCGCCGCTGGCGCGGTGGAGGGGAACGACCGGCGGGAGGCGCTTCGCTTTCCCGCCCTACGGGTTGGACGGACATACGCCGGGTTGAGCCGCCGCGCGGCCATTTCCACGCCGTCATTCCGGCGAAAGCCGGAATCCAGTTCGTTTGTCTCCGGCGCTTCGCGCCGCAAACTATTCTGTCTTCTGTCCTCCGTCCTCTGTCCCCTGCCTATCGTTCTCGATCAGCGCGTACGCCGAGTGATTGTGGATCGACTCGAAGTTCTCCGATTCGACGATGTACGCGCCGATGCGCTCTTCCGCGTTGAGCCTGGCGGCGACGTCGCGCACCATGTCTTCGACGAATTTGGGATTGTCGTAGGCGCGCTCGGTGACGTACTTCTCGTCGGGCCGCTTGAGCAGGCCGTAAAGCTCGCATGAGGCCTGCGCTTCGACCAGTTGGACGATTTCCTCGATCCATACGTGTTCGAGGATGCGGGCGGTGACGGTGACGTGCGAGCGCTGGTTGTGCGCGCCGCGTTCCGAGATTTTCTTGGAGCACGGGCACAGGCTGGAGACGGGAACGACGGCCTTGATCGTCGAGGCGATCTCGCCGTGGGATATTTCGCTGGTCAGCGTGACGTCGTAGTCCATCAGGCTTTGCACGCCGGAAACCGGGGCGGACTTGGCGATGAAATAGGGGAAGTTCATCTCGATGTGCCCGGTTTCCGCTTCCAGCTTGCGCACCATTTCGCGCAGCATGACCGGAAAGTTTTGCACCGAGATTTCGCGTTCGTGGCTGTTGAGGATTTCCACGAAGCGCGACATGTGCGTGCCCTTGAAATTGTGCGGCAGCCCGACGTACATGCCGAACACCGCGATGGTGTGCTGGATTCCGCCCGAGCGGTCGAGCACCTTGACCGGATGGCGGATGGACTTGATTCCCACCCGGTTGATGGCGATGCGCCGGGTGTCGGCGAGACTCTGCACGTCGAGTATGGCGGCGGCGTTTTGCTTTTGCGTGTTGCTCATTCCGTTGCTTATTCCTTATCCTGGCAGCTTTGCACCATGCGGAGAATACCGGCCTTGTCGAGTCCGGCTTCCGCAAGCAGCCTGGACTGGTCGCCGTGATCGATGAAGCGGTCCGGGAGTCCCATGCGCACGAAGCGCGCCGGGCTGCCGGTTTCGTCGAGGACGCGGGCGACTTCCGCGCCGGCGCCGCCGATCAGCGCATTTTCTTCGATGCTGATGAGCAGCGAATGTTCCCGCGCCAGACGGACGATCAGTTCGCGGTCGACCGGCTTGGCGAAGCGCATGTTGGCCACGCTGGCGTCGATCGCTTCGCCCGCCTGCAGGGCCGGCGTCAGCATGCTGCCGAAGGCGAGCAGGGCGACGTTCTTGCCGTGCCGCCGGATCTCGCCCCGGCCGATGGGCAGGCCGTCCAGCGTCTCCGAGGTGTTTACGCCGGGGCCGGGACCGCGCGGGTAGCGCACCGCGCAGGGGCCGTCGTGGCGCAGCGCGGTGCTCAGCATCCGGCGGCATTCTTCTTCGTCGCCGGGGGTCATGACCACCATGTTCGGGATGCAGCTCAGGTACGAGAGGTCGAACGCGCCGTGATGCGTCGGACCGTCGGCGCCGACCAGCCCGCCCCGGTCGAGGGCGAAGACGACTGGCAGCTTTTGCAGCGCGACGTCGTGCAGCAACTGGTCGTAGGCGCGCTGGAGGAAGGTCGAATAGATGGCGACCACCGGGCGCATGCCTTCGCAGGCGAGGCCGGCGGCGAAAGTCACGGCGTGCTGTTCGGCGATGCCGACGTCGAAGTAGCGTTCGGCGAAACGCTCGGCGAATTCCATCATGCCCGAACCCTCGCCCATGGCCGGCGTGATGGCGACCAGCCGGGGCTCGACGGCGGCCATGTCGCACAGCCATCGGCCGAAGACCTGGGTGTAGGTCGGCTTGCCGCCGGTCTGCCGGTCTTCGATGCCGACCTCCGGCTGGAAGCGGGTGACGCCGTGGTAGAGCACCGGATCGGCCTCGGCCAGCTTGTAGCCTTGCCCCTTGCAGGTGATCACGTGCAGGAATTGCGGCCCCTTGAGTTTTTGCAGGTTTTGCAGCGTCGGGATCAGCGAGTCGAGGTCGTGGCCGTCGATCGGCCCGATGTAGTTGAAGCCGAGTTCCTCGAACAGGGTTCCCGGCGTCAGCATGCCCTTGACGTGCTCTTCCACGCGGCTGGCGAACTGGAGCAGGGAGGGCGAGACGCGGAGCACCTTTTCCCCGGCGCGGCGGGCGGCGTTGAAGGCGCTGCCGGACAGCGCGCGCGCGAGGTATTTGTTCAGCGCGCCGACCGGCGGGGAAATCGACATGTCGTTGTCGTTGAGAATGACGAGCATGTCGGCGTCGGCCACGCCGGCGTTGTTGAGCGCCTCGAAAGCCTGCCCGGCGGACATCGCGCCGTCGCCGATGATCGCCACCGTGCGCCGCGCGTCGCCGTTGAACTTGGCGGCGAGGGCCATGCCGAGCGCCGCGGAAATCGACGTCGAGGAGTGGCCGACGCCGAAGGTGTCGTACGGGCTTTCACAGCGCTTGGGGAAGCCCGAGACGCCGCCGTGGGTGCGCAGCCGGGCCATTCCGGCGCGGCGTCCGGTGAGGATCTTGTGCGCGTAGGTCTGGTGCCCGACGTCCCAGACGAGCCGGTCGTCCGGCGTGTCGAAGACGTAGTGCAGGGCGATGGTCAGCTCGACCGTGCCGAGGTTCGACGACAGGTGGCCGCCGGTGCGCGACACCGATTCCACGAGGAAAGCGCGCAATTCCTCGGCCACTTGCGGCAACTGCTTGCGCTCGAGTTGGCGCAGTTGCGCCGGATGATCGATGGTGTCGAGCAGGGGATAGGCGTTCATGCTTTGCAGGGGGCGGGCCGCGGCACTAAAACCGGCGGCGGGCGATGAAGTCGGTCAATTCGACCAGCCGCCGCGCCCGCTCGCCGAAGGACGCCAGCGACTCGATCGCCTGTTCGCGCAGTTGGCCGGCGAATTCCCGCGCCCGTTCCAGCCCCATCAGGCCGACGCAGCTGGGTTTGTCGGCGGCCGAATCCTTGCCCGCGGTCTTGCCGAGCGTGGCCGTGCTCGCGGTGCAGTCGAGAATGTCGTCGACCACCTGGAAGAGCAGGCCGGCGCGTTTGGCGAAGCGATCCAGCGCCTGCCGCGCCCCGTCGGGCAAGCCTTCGCCGCAGAGCGCGCCGAGCGTCGCCGCGGCGCGGATCAAGGCGCCCGTCTTCATCGCGTGCATCAATTCCAGTTCCGGCAGTTCCAGCGCGCGGCCAACCGCGTCGAGGTCGATCGCCTGGCCGCCGGCCATGCCCAGCGAGCCGCAGGCGTGGGCCAGCACGCGCAGCATTTCAAGCTGCACGGCCGGGTCGCCGAGGCTTTCCCGGGCGAGCAGCAGGAAAGCCTGCGTCTGCAAGGCGTCGCCGGCGAGCAGCGCGGTCGCTTCGCCGTATTCGACGTGGCAGGTGGGGCGGCCGCGGCGCAATACGTCGTTGTCCATGCACGGCAGGTCGTCGTGCACCAGCGAATAGGCGTGGATCATTTCCAGCGCGCAGGCGACGATTTCCAGCTTTTCCTCAGGCGCCGCGCAGATTTCCCCGCTGGCGAAGGCCAGCAGCGGGCGCACCCTTTTTCCACCGTTGAGGCAGGAATAGCGCATCGCCCGGTGCAGGCGCGCCGGAATGGCCTCGGCGGACGGCAAATGACGCGCCAGCGCTTTTTCGACGCGCTCCTGGACGCAGGCCATCCACTCGGGGAAGGGCAGGCGCGCGCTCATCGGCCGGATTCCCCGTCCAGCACCGCATCGCGCAACTCGCCCTTCTCGAACATCTGGATCCGCCGCTCCGCCTCGCCGAGCTGCCCTTGGCAATGCCTGAGCAGCTCGCTGCCGCGGCGGTAGGCCAGGATCGATTCTTCCAGCGGCAGGCGACCGCTTTCCATGTCCTGGACGATCTGTTCGATTTCCGCGAGAGCCGTTTCAAACGGGGTGTCCGGGGATACCGCCGGAACGGGAGATTCCTTCGCGTCCTTTTCCGCAGAGAGTGATCGAGACATGGCGTGAGATGGCTGAAACGTTGAAAAATATTCCAAGGATAACACTTCGTTCAGTTGGAGAGGTGGCAGGGATCAGATGTCGGGAATCAGGAATCAGTAATTCTTGCGGGGCGGAAGCGCCGCGCTCCCAGAGGCGGCGCAGAGGCGAGGGACGGTCCCGTAGGGTGGATGCAATCCGCCGCATTTCTGCAAGATTGGCGCAGGCTTCGTCTGCGGCAAAGCTACGACTGTTTGCGATTGGTTCTCTGGGAGCGCGGGGCACCAGCCCCGCAACAGCGGTAGTGTCATGGCGCGGGTCAAAAGCGGGGCTGGTGCCCCGCGCTCCCAGAGGCGGCACCCAGAGGCGGCACCCAGAGGCGGCACCCAGAGGCGGCACAGAGGCGAGAGGCGGTCGGGTAGGGCGGATTGCATCCGCCCTACGATCCTGCCCCGTTTCAAACATGATGGCGTCCATGCGATGGCCCTGGATAACTTCGTTCAATTGGAAAGCTGGAAGGAAGGGAATAGAATCCGATGATTTTTGGAGGACGGAAGACTGGAAATAGTTCATCTACCGGCGGCTCCGCCGCCGCAAGAATTACTGTCCTCTGTCCTCCGTCCCCTGACCCGAGACCGCTTCCGAAACGACCATGCAATCCCTGTGGATGATCGTCGCCAGTTTTTTCTTCGCCGGCATGGGCGTGTGCGTAAAGCTGGCGTCGGCGCGCTATTCGGCGGCGGAGATCGTCTTCTACCGCGCCCTCATCAACCTGCTGTTCATCTGGGCGCTGGTGAGGGCGCGCGGCATTTCCGTCAGGACGCCGCTGTGGGTATTCCACATCCGGCGCAGCGCGAGCGGCTGTTTTTCGCTGATTCTCTATTTCTACGCCATCAGCCTGCTCCCGCTGGCGACCGCGGTGACGCTTTCCTACACCTCGCCGCTGTTCCTGGCCCTCTATCTGGCGGTGCTCGGCAAGGCGCGGCTGCGCGGCGGAATGGCCTTCGCGCTGGCGCTGGGGTTTGCCGGCGTGGTCCTGCTTTTGCATCCGACCTTCCGCGCCGACCAACTGTTCGGCGGCGTCATGGGGCTGGCCAGCGGCATGGTTTCCGCCGTGGCGTACTTCAATATCAAAGAACTGGGCGAGCGCGGCGAGCTCGAAGAGCGCATCGTCTTCTATTTCGCGCTGGTATGCACGGTGGTCGGCGCGGTGTGGATGCTGTTTTTCGAGTTTCATCCGATCGATGCGGAAGGCGGCGCCCTGCTCCTGGGCGTCGGCCTGTTCGGCTCGGCGGCGCAACTGGCGATGACCCGGGCCTACAAGCAGGGCAACACGCTCATGGCCGCCAGCCTGGCCTACACCACGGTGGTTTTCGCCAGCCTTTTCGGCGCCATCTTCTGGCACGAGATCCTGAGCGTCGACGCCTGGCTGGCGATTGCCCTGATCGTCGCCAGCGGAGTCGTGGCAACGTGGTTTTCCAGGGCCGATCCGGGGGTCGGGTGACAGAGGACAGTTCAGCTACCGGGCGCTTCGCGCCCGCAAACATTACTGTCCTCTGTCCTCTGTCTTCTGTCCTCTGATGCTTGGCTTCGGGTAGGCGCGGGTCTAGGATAGAAGCGGTTAACGGTTTAACCCGCTTGCAAGGAGGCAAGGCCATGATCGTCATCCAGCATCGAAACAATCGTGTCTCGGTCAATGTTTACGGCGAGTTCACTCTGGCGGATTTCAAGGAATTCGAGGAAATGGTCAACGACAAGGTCGCTTTCGAAGGGCCGGTCGACCTGCTCATGGACTTGCGGGAAATGGCGGATTTCACCGTCGACGTGGCGTGGGAGGACATCGTTTTCGCCCGGGCGCATCCGGACGATTTCAAGCGCATCGCCGTGGTCACGCAAAGCCAGTGGGTGGCGTGGAGCGCCTGGCTGTCGCAGATTTTCGTCAACGCCGGGATGGGCGTGTTCGAAGACGCCGCCGAGGCGGCGGCCTGGCTCGACGCCGGCGCGGAGGAGGCGGACGAAACGTGCGCGGCGCTGGTTTCGTGCGAGGAACTCGCCGCTCATCTGGCCGATCCCGGCTGGCGCGTTTTCGATTGCCGCCATCTGCTGACAGACACCGCGCAGGGCGAGCGGGCCTACGCCAAAGGGCATTTGCCGGGAGCCGTTTTCATGCATCTCGACCGCGATCTGTCCGGGCCGAAGAACGGCAGGAACGGCCGCCATCCCTTGCCCGACCCGGAAGTGCTGGCCGCGAAGCTCGCCGCCGCCGGGGTGAACGGACAGACCCGGGTGGTCGCCTACGACGACGACAGCGGCATGAACGCCGCGCGGCTGTGGTGGCTGCTGCGATGGCTGGGGCACGATCGCGTCGCCGTGCTCGATGGTGGCATCGGAGCGTGGACCGGCGAAGGGCGTCCGGTGACCACCGACCTGCCGGTGTTTGTCACGGCAAAATTCGATATTCGCCTGCGCGACGACGGGGTGGTCTCCGTGGATCAGGTCGTCGATGGCCTGGAGAAAAACGATTTCTGCCTGATCGACGCGCGCGCCGCGGATCGCTTTCGCGGCGAAAACGAAGGCCTGGACCCGGTGGGCGGGCATATTCCGGGCGCGCGCCATCGCTTCTTCCGCGACAATCTCGACGCTTCGGGCAAGTTCCTCCCGGCGGAGGAATTGCGCCGGCAGTTTCTGGACGTCCTCGCCGGCGCCGAGCCGGAGCGGGTGGTGATGTATTGCGGCTCGGGCGTCAGCGCCTGCCACAACCTGCTGGCCATGGAACTGGCCGGTCTGCCGGGCGCGCGGCTCTACGCGGGTTCGTGGAGCGAATGGTGCGTAGACCCGAAGCGGCCCGTTGTTCAGGGATCAGGTGACAGGTAGCAGGTGACAGGATTTTGCGGCGCGAAGCGCCGGTAACTCCTGTTCCCCGCCACCTGTCACCTGCCACCTGCCACCTGATCCGCGTCTATCCTCGCATCATGGAAATTGAGGTAGGACTCCCTGAACAGCGCGTCGACGCGGGCGGCGTCGGGCGGCGGCGTGACGAGACTGACCAGCGGCACGATGACCAGTCCCGCAAGCATCGCCAGCGCGCCGGCGTTGATCGGCGAACTGACGCCCAGCGCCATGTTGGAACAGACCAGCAGCAGCGCGAAAACGAAACACGCCCAGACGCTGGCCGTGGTGACGCGTTTCCAGTAAAGCCCGTAGAGAAAGGGCGCCAGGAACGCGCCCGCCAACGCTCCCCAACTGATGGACATGAGCTGCGCGATGAAAGTGACCGACGAGTTGTACTGGATGAGCGCGATGAACATCGAGATGAGCACGAACGCCACGATGAGCAGCCTGATCGTCACGAGCTGGAACTTGACGTCCATCTCCTTGATGAAATTGCCCCTGAGAAAATCGAGCGTCAGCGTGGAACTCGAGGTCAGCACGAGCGCGCTCAGGGTCGACATGGAGGCGCTCAACACCAGCACCACCGTCAGCCCGATGAGCACGTCCGGCATGTTCGCCAGCATGGCGGGAATGATCGAATCGTACACCGGCGTGCCGGCGGGCGTATAGGCGACGCGGTCCGCGGCGAGGCGGCCGAATCCTCCCAGGAAATAGCTGCCGCCGGCGACCACCAGCGCGAACACCGTCGAAATGATGGCCCCGCGCTTGATGGCCAGGCTGCTCTTGATGGCGTAGAACTTCTGCACCATCTGCGGCAATCCCCAGGTGCCCAGCGAAGTCAGGACAAACACCCCCGCAAGATTGAAAAGGTCGGGGCCAAACAGCGAAATGAACGCGCCCTGCATCCCGGCCGTGCCCGCCACGTCGTTGGGCACCCGCGACAAGGTGACGAGCGCCTGCGTAAAACCGCCATGGCCGCTCAAGGCGGCGACGATGACGGCGACGATGCCGAACAACATGACGCACCCCTGCACCGTGTCATTGACGGCGGTCGCCATATACCCTCCCAGCACCACATAGACGCAGGTCAGCGCCGCCATGAAAATGACGCACCACTCGTATGGAATACTGAACGCCATGTCGAAGAGGCGCGAGAGGCCATTGTAAACGCTGGCGGTATACGGAATGAGAAAAACGAAAATGATAGCCGCCGCGGCAATGCGCAGCCCGCGGCTCGAAAAACGCGCGCCAAAAAACTCCGGCATGGTTTGCGCCCGCAAGTGATGCGTCATCGCGCGCGTGCGCGCGCCCAGCACGTACCAGGCCAGCAGGCTGCCGACGAAAGCGTTGCCCAAGCCTATCCATAGCGCCGCCATGCCGTACTTCCAGCCGAACTGACCGGCATAACCGATAAAGACCACCGCCGAAAAATACGAGGTGCCATAAGCAAAGGCAGAAAGCCACGGCCCCACATTGCGCCCACCCAGCACGAAACCATCGACATCCATCGCGCTCTTCCGGGTACGGAAGCCGATATGGACGGTGATGGCAAAAAACGCCAGCATCATTACAAGTTTAGGGATCATGCCATTCCTATCACGGAAGTTTCGGGGAAAAATCGGGCGCGGGCGCGGTAAAAGCGGCGATGATGCCGGTTAATGCTCCGGGAATCAACACTTTCCGCAGGGATTCCAGAGGACGGAGAACAAAGGACGGAAGACAGAGGACAGAGGACAGTTCGCTTACCGGGCGCTTCGCGCCCGCAAATATTACTGTCTTCTGTCTTCTGTCCCCTGGAAGCCTTGACACAACGTATCGATATAACTAAGATCATCGACATGAAAACCGATTATACTCGTTCGATCCCTCCCGAGTGGCGTCCGATGGCCCGGGTTTTCACGGCTTTGGGCGACGAGCACCGGCAGCGCATCCTGATGTTGTTCGACCGGGGCGAGCGCCTCAACGTCGGGCAGATCGCCGCGGTGTCGACGCTGAGCCGTTCCACGGTGTCGCACCACCTCAAGATTCTGCACGAGGCGGGCGTGCTGTGTTCGGAGAAGATCGGCAAGGAGGTCTGGTTCTGGATCAACCGGCGCTGGCTGGAAGAAACCCTGGGCAATGTGCTCGACTACGTGCGCGCGTGTTGCTGATTTTTTTTGATTGGACATAACGAAATCCATGGATATGACAGACAAAAATACGCTCAGAGCCTGCGCGCGCGGCTTCCTGCACGTGATCCTGCGCGCCCTGGCGAGGCTCCTGTTCCGCGTGCGGGTGCGGGGAATCGACGCAGCGCGGGAGGCGGGGAGCGTGAAGGGGCGGCGGCTGCTGGTGATCGCCAATCACGAATCCTTTCTCGACGGCATCCTGCTCGGCCTGTTCCTGCCGATCGAAAACCCGGTCTTCGTGGTGCATACCGAAGTGGTGAAGCGCTGTTTCTGGCGCTTCTGGCTCGGGGTGATGGCCGACTACCTGTCGGTCGATCCGGGCAATCCGATGGCGATGAAGCGGGTGGTGCGGCTGCTGGAATCCGGCCGCCCGGTGGTGATCTTCCCCGAGGGGCGGATCACGCTCACCGGCGGGCTGATGAAAGTCTACGACGGGCCGGCCTTCGTGGCGGCGAAGACGGCGGCGACGCTCCTGCCGGTGCGCCTCGACGGCCCGTCGCGCAGCTATTTCTCGCGCCTGTACGGACGGCCGCGCAAGCTCTTTCCGCGCATCACCCTCACCGTTTTGCCGATGACCCGGCTGCCGATGCCGGAAGCGCCTTCGGCCAAGGCGCGCCGCCAGAAGGCCGGCGAGGCGCTGCGCCGGCTGATGCAGGAGATGGCGCTGGCGCAGCCGCACCGGCGCACTCTCTACGGCGCGCTGTGCGACGCCATCGAACAGCATGGGCGCGGCCGCCGCGTGGTTGAGGACATCAAGCAGGTGGAATATTCCTACCAGGATTTGCTGAAGACGGCGCTGGCGCTCGGGCGGCTGGCCGGACGCCTGACCCGCCCCGGCGAGCGCGTCGGCCTGCTGCTGCCCAACATGATGCCGACCCTCGGTCTGTTCCTCGGCCTGACGGCCTTGAAGCGCGTGCCGGCGATGCTCAACTACACGGCGGGCGTCGACGGCATGCAGGCGGCATGCACGGCGGCGGAGATCCGCACCGTGATCACCTCGCGCGCCTTCGTCGAGCAGGCCAAGCTGGCCGACAAGCTGGCGGCCTTGCAGGAATTGGAGCGCATTGTCTATCTTGAAGACCTGCGCGCGGAGATGCGCTTTTTCGACAAGCTCTGGCTGCTGGCCTGGGCGCTGTGGTTCCCGCGCGCGGTGGAAGGCGAGGCGGATACCGAGGACGCCGCGGTGGTGCTGTTCACCTCCGGTTCCGAGGGCAAACCCAAGGGCGTGGTCTTGTCGCACCGGGCGATTCTCGCCAACGTCGCGCAGATTCGCGCGATCGTCGATTTTTCCATCGACGACCGCGTGCTCAACGTGCTGCCGATCTTCCACTCGTTCGGACTGACGGCGGGAACCCTGCTGCCGGTGCTCACCGGCGCGAGCCTCTTCCTCTATCCCTCGCCGCTGCATTACCGGGTGATTCCCGAACTGGCCTACGACCGCGGCTGCACGGTGATGTTCGGCACCAGCACCTTCCTCGGCAACTACGCGCGCTTCGCGCATCCCTACGATTTCTACCGCCTGCGCTACGTCGTCGCCGGAGCCGAAAAGCTCGCCGACGCCGTGCGCGACCAATGGTTCGAGAAGTTCGGCATCCGCATTCTCGAAGGCTACGGCGCCACCGAGACCGCGCCGGTGATCGCGGTCAACACGCCGATGGCCTATCGCCGCGGCACCGTGGGGCAACTGCTGCCGAGCCTCGAACACCGCCTGCTGCCGGTGCCCGGCATCGAGCGCGGCGGCGTGCTGCACGTGCGCGGCCCCAACGTCATGAGCGGCTACCTGAAAGCCGACCGGCCCGGGGTGCTGCAGGCGCCGGCCTCCGAGGTCGGGGCGGGCTGGTACGAGACCGGCGACATCGTCGACATCGACGACGATGGCTTCGTGCATATCCTTGGCCGCGTCAAGCGCTTCGCCAAGGTGGCGGGCGAGATGGTGAGCCTGGAAACGGCGGAAAAACTGGCCTTGGCCGCCGCGCCCGAGGGGCAGCACGCCGTCTCCAGCCAGCCCGACGCCGACAAGGGCGAGGCGCTGGTGCTGTTCACCACCCTCGCCGGACTCGATCGCGCCGCGCTGCAGCGAGCGGCGCGGCAACTGGGCCTGCCCGAACTGGCGGTGCCGCGCAAGATCGTGCGCCTCGAGGCGCTGCCGCTGCTCGGCACCGGCAAGACCGATTACGTCTCCCTGAAACGCCTGGCGGAGGAAGCCTGAATCAGCCGAATCAACCTGAATCCGCGCCGTCCTGAAGGGCGGTGGCTCAAACCGGAGTTCGTTTTACGATGAAGGAAAAAAAAGCATCCGCCGCGCGCCGCCATTTCCTCAAGGCCGGCCTGCTGGCGCTCGGGACGGGGATGGCCGGGCTTGGCTTATCCCGGCCCCGGCCCCGGCTCGTCAATCCCTGCCGCGATCCCGCGCTCGACGCCCTGGCGGAGAGTCCGTGGCTCGCCAGGGTCTGGGAAGGACTCGATCCCGCCCAGGTCTGGGATGGGCACGTGCATCTGGCGGGCATCGGCGACAGCGGCAACGGCCTCGAGATCGGGGCGTCCTTGCTGAGCCTGTGGCATCCGGTGCTCTACAGCCAGCGCCTGTTCTATCTCAACGCCGGCTGCGTGGCGACCGAGCCGGGCAGCGTCGACGAAAACTACGTGCGCCGCATCGCCCTGCTGGCGCGGAACATAGCACCCGGTTTCAAGACGCTGCTCTTCGCCTTCGACTGGTATCGCGACGACGCCGGCCGCCCGGACGCGGCGCAAAGCACGTTTTATGTCCCGGACGACTACGCCCGCCGCGTGGCGGCGGCGCGGCCGGAGGTGTTCGAATGGGCGGCTTCCATCCATCCCTACGCCCCCGACGCCCTGGATCGGCTCGAAGCCGCCGCGGCGCAGGGCGCGAGGGCGGTGAAATGGCTGCCGGCGGCGCAGAACATCGACCCCGCGGCGAAGCGCTGCGACGCTTTCTTCGCCGCGCTCGCCCGTTTGCGCCTGCCGCTGATCACCCACTGCGGCGCGGAAAAGGCGGCACAGAACGCGAGCCTGGAGTACCTGGGCAATCCGCTGCGCCTGCGGCGGGCGCTGGACGCGGGCGCGCGGGTGGTGGTGGCGCATTGCGCCACCGTGGGTACCGACGAAGACCTCGACCGGCCGGGGACGCGGCGCGCGAGCTTCGAGCTGTTCACCCGTCTCATGGAACGGACGGAGTGGAAGGAGCGCCTCTTCGGCGACATTTCGGCCATCGTGCTGCGCAACCGCGAACCCGAGGTCATCCGCACCCTGCTCGAACAGGGCGACTGGCACGGACGCCTGCTCAACGGTTCCGACTATCCGCTGCCGGGCATCCTGCCGCTGGTCTCGCCCGCCGCGCTGGCCGCCCGCGGCCTGTTGCCGAAAGAAGCCGTCGCCGACCTGCAAACGCTGCGCGAACACAATCCGCTCTATTTCGACCTGGCGCTCAAGCGCAGCCTGTCGTGGCAGGGCAAATCCTTTCCGGCGCGGGTTTTCGCCACCCGCGCCTTCTTCGAGGAACGCACGCATGAATGAAACCTCCGCCGGCGAGGCCGGCCAGCACTCCCAGCACTCCCAGCACTCCCAGCACTCCCAACACTCCCAGTTCGCCCTGTTCGGCACGCGCCGTTTCTGGCCGCTGTTCGTCACCCAGTTCCTCGGCGCGTTCAACGACAACGCCTACAAGAACGCGCTGGTGGTGCTGCTCACCTTCAGCGCCGCTTCGTGGACCAGTTTGAAGCCCGAGGTGCTGGCCAACATCGCGGCGGGCCTCTTCATCCTGCCGTTCTTCCTCTTTTCCGCCACCGCCGGGCAACTGGCGGACAAGTTCGACAAGGCGCGCCTGGCGCGCGCGACCAAGCTGCTGGAGATCGTCATCGTCGTCCTCGCCGGCTTCGGCTTCTGGCGGCAAAGCCTGCCGGTGCTGCTCGCGGCGCTGTTCCTGCTGGGCCTGCAATCGACGCTCTTCGGCCCGGTGAAATACGCCATCCTGCCGCAGCACCTGCATCCTGGCGAACTCGTCGGCGGCAACGCGCTGGTCGAGGCGGGAACCTTCGTTTCCGTGCTGCTCGGCACGCTCACCGGCGGCCTGCTGGCCGGCCTCGACGGCGGCATCGCCTGGATCGTCGCCATCTGCCTGACGGTGGCGGTCGGCGGTTTCCTGTCGAGCCGCTACATTCCCGAAGCGCCCGCGCCCGCGCCGGAACTGAAGATCGCCGTCAATCCGCTGCGCGAAACATGGCGCTGCATCGGCTTCGCGCGAAAGGAGCGCAGCGTGTTCCTCTCCATCCTGGCGATTTCGTGGTTCTGGGCCTACGGCGCGCTGCTGCTGGCGCAGTTTCCGGCCTACACCAAGAGCGTGCTCGGCGGCGGCGAAAGCCTGGTGACCGTGCTGCTGGCGGTCTTCTCGATCGGCATCGGCTCGGGGTCGCTGTTGTGCGAACGGCTCACCCGCTATCGCGGCAAGCTGGTCGAGCCGGGGCTGGTGCCGCTCGGGGCGCTCGGCATGGTCGTCTTCGGCGCCGACCTGGCGCTCGCCTCTCCGGGAGAAGCCGCCGGCGCGCTGCTGCCGCTCGCCGACGCCCTGGCCCGCGGCGGCACCCTGCGCGTCCTGGCCGACCTGGTGCTGCTCGGCGTCTTCGGCGGCATCTATTGCGTGCCGCTCTATGCGCTCGTGCAGCAGCGCAGCGCGGTCGAATACCGGGCGCGGATCATCGCCGCCAACAACATCCTCAACGCCCTGTTCATGGTGCTCGCCGCCGCCGGAGCCAGCGTCTTCCTCGGCGGCGGGAACAGCATCCCGCGCCTCTTCCTGCTGGTCGCGGGCCTGCACGCCGCCGTCACCGCCTACATATTCAGCGTCGTGCCGGAATTTCTCATCCGCGCGCTGGCGTGGCTGGGGTTCAGAGGACAGAAGACAGAGGACAGAGGACAGTAATATTTGCGGGCGCGAAGCGCCTCTGGGAGCGCGGGGCACCAGCCCCGCTTTTGAC
>JAISQQ010000241.1 GCA_031274075.1 Accumulibacter sp. | reverse complement strand
GCGGTCGAGGATCGCTGTCCGGGCATGATCCGTGGAATGCGCTCGACGCTTTGCCAGACGTCCCCGGCCGGCGCGACGCCCGCCTTGTCCGCCACGGCCAGGCATTCGCCGACCACGTCGCGCAGCGTTCGCGCCACGCCGGGCTGCCGCGCCAGTTCGGCGTAGGGCAGGGCGGTGAGCGCCGACAGGGCGTTATAGGCGCAATTGACGATGAGCTTGGTCCACAGTTCGCCTTCGATGTTGCCGGAAACGTCGGCGACGACGCCGGCGTCGGCGAAGAGCGCCGCGATCCGGCCGCTGTTCGGCGTGTCGCCAAGCACCAGTTTCCCGCCGCCGTGGTGCCGCACGTGTCCGTCGCCGGCCATTCCCGCCGCGACATAGACGGCGGCGGGAATGATTTCCCGCGTCAGCCGGGCGCGCAGCACGCGCGGATTGTCGACGCCGTTCTGCAGGCTGACGACGACGGCGTCGGCGGCGAGATGCGCTTCCATGTCCGCCGCCGCCCGCGCCGTGTCGGCGCTTTTCACGCAGCAAAGCACCAGTTCGGCGCCCCGCACGCCGTCGGCGCCGGACGCGGTCAACAGCGGAATGCGCTCGCTGCCCGCGTCCGTCTCCAGCAGCAGACCGTGGCGGCTCACCGCGTCCATGTGATGCGCGCGCCCGATCAGCCGCAACTCATGCCCGGCGCGCGCGAGCAGCCCACCGTAATAACAACCCACCGCGCCAGCGCCCATTACCGCGATCTTCATGTTTCAATCCACGTCCGGCAGGCCGGACTAAAGCACGGAAGGGCTTACGTCCCTCCCGTGCAAGATTATCCCCCTGAAGGGGGATGTTTCCAACTTTCCAACCGGAGTCGGTTTTCGATGAACGCATCCTTTTCAGGTTACGGGTAACAGGTGACGGGTGAGGAACCCGCGCCGGATGGGAACCCGTACCCCCAAATTAACTGTCACCTGCCACCTGTTACCTGCTACCTGTCACCTGCCCTCGGCCAGCAGCGCCGCGCCGACGACGCCGGCCCGGTTGAGGAAGCTGGCGGCCACTATCGGCGCCTGGGTGGTGAGCATCGGCGCGTATTCGCTCAACTTGCCGCTGACGCCGCCACCCAGCACGATCAGGTCCGGCCAGAGCAGGCGTTCCAGGGTGCGCAGGTAGAGGTCCAGGCGCTCCCCCCAATCCTTCCAACTGAGATTCTGGGTCACGCGCACGGCTTCGGTCGCCTGGCGTTCGGCCTCCTGTCCGTTTTCCAGGAAAACGTGTCCCAGTTCGGTGTTGGGCAAGAGATGCCCGTCGCTGAACAGCGCCGTGCCGAGGCCGGTGCCGATGGTGACGATCAGCACCACGCCGGAATGGCCCTTGCCGGCACCGAAGCGCATTTCGGCCATGCCGGCGACGTCGGCGTCGTTGGCGGCGAAGACGCGGCAGCCGGTCTTTTCGGAAAAATAGTCGGCCAGCGGCAAGCCGATGAACGCCTTGTCGACGTTGGCCGCCGTGCGCACCACGCCGTGCTGGATCGCCGCCGGAAAACCCATGCCCACCGGGCCTTCCCAGCGATGGTGCCGGAGCACGCCGTCCAGTGCCTCGGCGATCGCCTCGGGCGTGGCCGGACGCGGTGTGGCGATGCGATGCCTTTCGCCCAGCAACTCGCCGGTCGCCGTTTCGACGATGGCCGATTTGATCCCCGTCCCGCCGACGTCAATACCCAGAACTTGCACGTGGCCTCCTTTCCGATGCGTGATGGAACGAAAGCTTAGAGCGTTTTCGAGTCAAGTATTGACACGATTTTATCGCCTGGACCTTGATATAGGCAGAGGCACGTCGTCCCTTCGATCGCCGGGACCCGGTTCGTCCCTCAAATTGCCAGGTTCATCTCGCGCGCAGCCTGCCGAGCTTGCGTCCCAGGCGGTTGACCCACAGCGAGAACAGGATCACCGTGCCGCCCATGGCCAGGGTGCGCAGGTTGGCGCCGCGGTTCCAGATCAGCAGGTTGACGACCAGTCCGGCCGGGACGTGCAATTCGTTCATGATGGCCAGCGTGCCGGCGTCGACCAGTGTGCTGCCCTTGACCCACCAGTACATGCCGAGCGCCGTGGCGAACAGGCCCATCCACGCCAGCACGCCCCATTGCACGGCGGTCTGCGGCAGCCGGGACGGGTCGCCGAAGAGCAGGAAGGACGGGATCACGAGCAGCATCGCGCCGAGGAAGAAATGGCCGAAGAAGCGGTGCAGCGGCTGCTCCGTCGGGTATCTGGCCAGCAATTGGCGGCACAGTACCTGACCGGCGGCGAAGGTGGCGTTGGCCAGTTGCAGCAGCAGGAAGCCGGTCAGGTACTCGCCCTCGATCCGGTGAAAGCGGATGATGACGCCGCCGGCGACCGCCACGGCGGCGGCGAGCAGCGACCAGGGGCTGAAGCGCCGCGCCATGCCGTCGTCGAGCATGGTCACGTAGATCGGCGTGAGCACGGTGAACAGCAGGACTTCGGGCACGGTGAGCACGGTGAAGCTGCGGTACAGGCACAGGTAGGTGACGCCGAACTGCAGCGCGCCGGCCAGCCACAGCCCGCCGACCAGGCGCGCGGGCAGGCCGCGCCAGCGGGTGAAGGGGATGAACACGGCGGCGGCGATGGCGACGCGCAGGAGCACGGCGAAATCGCTGTCGACGCTGCCGGCGATGTATTCGCCGATCAGGCTGAAGGAGAACGCCCAGAGGACGGTGACCAGAATGAGGTAGGGCATGAGCAAGGTTCCTGGAAAAGATAGTATCGGATGACGCGCCGCCAAGATCAGCCGGCCTTGGCCGTTTCCCGCGCCGGATGGCGGAGATCCGGCAGGAAGACGGCGAACATTCCAAGCAGGGGCAGGAAGGCGCACAGTTTGTAAACCGCGACGATGCCCCAGGCGTCGGCGGCCAGCCCGAGCACCGCCGCGCCGATGCCGGCCATGCCGAAGCTGAGGCCAAAGAACAGGCCGGAGATGGTGCCGATTCGCTCGGGAAACAGTTCCTGCCCGAAGACCAGGATGGCGGGCGTCGCCGACGCCAGCGTGAAACCGATGATCATGGTCAGCGCGACCGACAGACCCGGGCCGACGTAGGGCAGCGCCAAGGTGAACGGAGCGACGCCGAGAATGGAAAACCAGATGACCCGCTTGCGCCCGACGCGGTCGCCGATCGGGCCGCCGAACAGCACGCCGGCGGCGACCGAGGCCAGGAAGAAGAAAAGGTGGTATTGCGCTATCTGCGTTGCAAAGCCGTACTGGTGCATCAGATAGAAGATGAGGTAGCTGTTGATGCTGGCGAGATAGAAGTCTTTCGAGAACATCAGCGTCAGCAGCACGGCCAGGGTGCGCAGGATCCTGGCCCTGGGCAAGGGCTGCCCGGCCGGCGCGCTGGCCTTGGCCGGCTGCCGCTGCTGTTGCCGGTACCAGCGGCCGACGCCGATCAGCACGATCAGGGCGATCAGCGCGATCAAGGAAAACAGGGCGATGCTGCGCTGCCCGTAAGGCAGGATGATCCAGGCGGCGAGCAGCGGCCCGGTCGCCGAGCCGCTGTTGCCGCCGACCTGGAAAATCGACTGCGCCAACCCGTAGCGTCCGCCCGAGGCCATGCGCGCGACGCGCGACGATTCCGGATGAAACACCGCCGACCCGGAACCGATCAACATCGCGGCCAGCAGCACCGTGAGATAGTGGCTGGCCAGGGAGAGCGTGAGCAGGCCGACCAGCGTGCACCCCATGCCCAGCGCCAGCGAAAACGGCTTCGGGCGCCGGTCCGTGTAATAGCCGACGAGCGGCTGCAGCAAGGACGACGTGCATTGGAAAGCCAGCGTGATCAGCCCGATCTGGGCAAAGGAAAGGTCGAGCGACGCCTTGAACAGCGGATAACTCGCCAGGATCAAGGACTGGATGGTGTCGTTGAGAAAATGCGAGAAGCTGATCGCGCCGAGCACCTTGAAGACCGGACCCGAACCGGACGCGGCGCGGCCCGT
>JAISQQ010000418.1 GCA_031274075.1 Accumulibacter sp. | reverse complement strand
ATCGAAGACCCGCGACCACAGCGCCCGCACCGTCTCGATGTCCTTGCGGCGCGGGTCGCGTTCGATGCGCGCGCCGTGGATGCCGTCGAGGCGGAAGGCGTGCTGCATGCGGCGGTATTCGCGGTAGATGTCGCGCACCCGTTCGGCCAGTTCCCGCGGGATGAGGCCGAGTTCGGCGGCGATGCGCAAGAGCGCGATGTTGCCGAGGTTGCCGCACAGCGCCTCGTGCGCGTGCGCGTGGCCCAGGACGAGAAACTGCACGATGAATTCGACATCGACCAGGCCGCCGGGGTCCTGCTTGATGTCGAAGACCTCGTCGCTGTTCGAGGCGTGCGCGTCGAGCATGCGCTGGCGCATCTCCAGCACCTCGGCCTTCAACTTCGCCGGATCGCGCTTCTGGCGCAGGACTTCCGCGCGGATCGCCTCGAAGCGCCGGCCGGCTTCCGGGGAACCGGCGCAAAAGCGGGCGCGCGTCAGCGCCTGGTGTTCCCACACCCACGCCTTGGTGAACTGGTATTCGTGGAAGGCTTCCAGCGAGCAGACCAGCAGGCCCGCGTCGCCGTTCGGCCGCAGGCGGAAATCGGTATCGAAGAGCATGCCGGCGGAAGTCTGGCTGGTCAGCCAGGTATTCATGCGCCGCGCCAGGCGGGCGTAGATTTCGCCGACGCCCGGCTCGGGATCGTCGTGCAGGAAAACCAGGTCGAGATCCGAGCCGTAGGCCAGTTCCTTGCCGCCCAGCTTGCCGTAGGCGACGACCGCGAATTTCGGCGGCTGGCCGGGCTGCGGGTGGCGTTCGCGCAGCCGGTTCCAGCACAGATCCAGCGTGGTCTGCACGATGATGTCGGCCAGTTGGGTCAGATGGTCGGCCAGCCGTTCGACCGTCTGCAGGCCGGCGATGTCCTGTGCCAGCAGGCGGAATACCTGGGCGTGGTGTTCTTCGCGCAGCACGTCCATCTCGCGTTCGGTGTCGCCGGATTCGCTGGCGAGGCGCGCGTCGAGCTCGCGCCGGAATCCTTCCCAGTCGGTGGCCACTTCGTACAGGCGCGGATCGAGCACCTCGTCGAGCAGGATCGGATGGCGGGTGAGGTAGGCGGCGGCCCAGGCCGAACTGCCGATGATCTCGGCGACCTTCATCAGCGCCTGCGGATGCTGTTGCAGCAGCGCGAGATACGCGCCGCGCCGGCCGATCGTCTCGATCAGGTCGAAACCGCGCTGCAGGGTAGCGTCGGGCGTCCGGGTCGCGGCCGCGGCTTCGATCAGCCGCGGGCCGACGGCGTCGAGCCGCTCGCGGATCGGCGTAGCCAGTTGCTGGTACTTGGCGCTTTGCCGGAACGCGCGCAGGCGTTCGAGCATCGCCGCGGGATGGCGGAAGCCGAGATTGGCCGCCGTTTCCAGCGCCTCCTCGCCGTCGATCTGCTCGAACCACAGGCCAGCGAGGGCGTGCGTGCCGTCCAGCGGATCGGAAAAGATTTCGTCGAAGTGCCGGGCGACGCGCCGCCGGTGCTCGGCCAGCGCCGCGAGCAGCGACGGCCAGTCGGCGAAATCCATGGCGCGGGCGATCTGCCGCCGCTCCGCCTCGTCGGTGGGCAGCATGTGCGTCTGCGCGTCGTCGACGTATTGCAGGCGGTGTTCCAGCCGGCGCAGGAATTCGTAGGCCTCGATGAGATCTCGCTCGCTGTCGTCCGGGAGCAGGCGGCGGGCAACCAGCAGCGGCAGCACCTCGAGCGTCGGGCGAACGCGCAGCGCCGCGTCGCGCCCGCCGCGAATGAGCTGGAAGACCTGGGCGATGAACTCGATTTCGCGGATGCCGCCGTGGCCGAGCTTGATGTGCTCGGCGCGGTCCTTGCGCGCCACCTCGCGGCGAATCTGCGCGTGCAGCTCGCGCATGGCGTTGATCGCGCCGAAATCGAGATACTTGCGGTAAACGAAGGGGCGGACGGCGTGTTCGAGCGCGGCCCGCCATTCCGCCTGCAGGTTGTCGCCCTCGTTCAGCACCCGCGCCTTGATCCAGGCGTAGCGCTCCCATTCGCGGCCCTGGGCGATGAAGTAGTATTCCAGCGAAGCGATCGGCACGACCAGCGGCCCGGAATCGCCGTTCGGGCGCAGGCGCATGTCGACGCGGAACACCTGGCCGTCGCCGGTGATCTCGCCGATCGCCGCGATCAGCCGCTTGCCCAGGCGGGTGAAGAAATCGAAGACCTCGATCCGCTTTCCGCCGCCGGGCGCGCCGGCGGTTTCGCCGTCTTCCGGATAGACGAAGATGTAATCGACGTCGGACGAGACGTTGAGCTCGCGCCCGCCGAGCTTGCCCATGCCGATCACCAGCAGGCGCTGCGGCCGGCCCAGCCGGTCCAGCGGTTCGCCGAACTGGGCGGCCAGCCGGCGATGCAGGAAGTCGAGCGCGTGGTTGCTGGTCACTTCGGCCAGCGCGCTCATGGTGTCGACCGTCTCGGCCAGCGGCGCGCGTCCGCCCAAGTCGCGTACCATCAGCGCCGCCATGACGCGCTGGCGCAGCCGGCGCAGCTCGCGCTTCAAGTCGTCCTCATCGGCGATCGTCCCGGCCTCCAGGAAAGCGCGCATCAGGCCGCCGGACAGCGGCGCGTCGACGTGCTCGCGCACCCAGCCGGCGACGTCCGGACGCGCCGCCAGCAACTGGCGCAGGAAACGGCTGTGCCGCAGCGCGGGCCGCCAGGAGTCTGGAAATTCGGGAAATTCGGAAAACTCGGGGGAAACGGATTCGGATTCGGATTCGCGCATGTCGATGGATTCTGTCGTGTTCGAGGGAACCGGCCCAAGCCGGCCAGGGTCAAAGCCGTTACAATTACCGCTCACGGCTTGGCAGGCAGCGCATCATTCTAGTGACGTTTAAAGAAATCAGGCAAAGCTTTCCGCGGGCGGCTTCATGACCAACGAAAACGGCCGGCGCGCGGCGCTTCGCCGCCGCTTCGGTTTTCCCTCGCCGTCCATCGCGGCGCTGGCGCGGCGGAGCGCGCGCGTGCTGGCGTGGACCTTCTGCGCCGTCTATTTCCTGTTCGTCCTGCTGGTGCTGTCGCTGCGCTACGTCGTCTTGCCGCAGATCGAAAACTACCGCCCGGCGATCGAGCGGATGATCGGAGACGGCATCGGCCTGAAAGTGGACATCGGCCGCATCGAAGCCGACTGGGCCGGCATCAATCCCGGCCTGACCCTGCACGAGGTCAGCGTGGCCGACGCCGAGGGACGTCCGGCGCTGCTGTTCGCGCGCGTCGAGACGGTGTTGTCGTGGTGGTCCGTGGCGGAAATGCGCCTGCGCCTGCGCCTGCTGCGCATCGACGAGCCGACGCTGCACATGCGCCGCGACGGCGGCGGGCGCTTGTTCGTCGCCGGCATTCCGCTCGCCGGCGAGAGCAGTGGGGAAGGCGGCGGGATCGGGGAGAGCCGGGGAGGCCGGCGGGGCGGAATCTCGTCGTGGGTGCTCGACCCGCGCCGCATCCGCGTCGGCGGCGCGACGCTGGTCTGGGAGGACGAGTCGCGGCAAGCGCCGGCGCTCGTCCTGGAAGACGTGAATATCGCCATCGACAACGACGGGCGGAATCACCGCTTCGGCCTGACGGCGCTGCCGCCCAAGGATTTCGCCTCGCGCATCGAGCTGCGCGGCGACTTTCGCGGCGGCGCTTTCGGCGCGCCGGACGAATGGCGGGAATGGCAGGGGCAGGCGTTCGCCGAGATCGACTACGCCGACCTGGCGGTGTGGAAGCGCTGGCTGGACTACCCGATCGCCCTGCCGCGCGGGCGCGGCGCGGCGCGCGCCTGGCTGGACTTCGCCGGCGGCGGCTTGCGCCAGGTGACGGCGGACGTGGCCTTGCGCGAGGTACAACTGCGTTTCGCCGGGAACTTGCCGGCGCTGAGTCTCGAAAGCCTGTCCGGCCGCTTGCGGGCGAGCTTCCTGGCCGACGGTTTCGCCCTGGGAGCGCGCCAGTTCGCGCTGCGCTCGCGCGCGGCGGCGCGGGGAATGGACGAAGGGCACGGCGGCGAGGAAGGCAAGGAAGAAGCGATACGCATCGATCCGGCCGATTTCGAGATCGAGTGGCGGCAAGGCCGGGAACCCGGCACGTCCACCTCTGCCTCCACCTCTACCTCCACCTCCATCGGCAGCGCCGAAATCAGCCGCCTGGATCTCGGGGCGCTGGCCCGGCTGGCCGCCTATCTGCCCTTCGACGCCCGCTCGCGGCAATTGCTCGCCGACTACGCGCCGCGCGGCCAGGTCAGCGCCTTGAGCGCGCGCTGGTCGGGCGACGCGGAAAAACTGCGCACATATGCGCTGAAAACCGGCGTGCACGATCTCGGCCTGCGCGCCAAGGGCTATTTTCCGGGGTTTTCGGGCCTTGGCGGCGCCCTGGAGGCGAGCGAGACGGGCGGCAGGGCGACGCTGCGTTCGGGAGCGTCGTCGATCGATTTGCCGGCGGTTTTCCCGGAGTCGACGATCCGGCTCGATTCGCTGGACGCGCAGGCCAGTTGGAAGATCGATGGCGGCGCGCTGGAAGTCGAACTGGCGCAGGTCGATTTCGCCGGTCCCGACGCCGCCGGTTCGGCGCGGGGAAAATATCGCACGGCGGAGGACGGTCCGGGAATCATCGACCTCGGCGCCGCGCTGACGCGCGCCGAGGGACGCGCCGTCTGGCGCTACCTGCCGCGCGTCGTCGGCCAGGACGCCCGCCACTGGCTGCGCGATTCGCTGCTCGCCGGCAAGGCCAGCGAGGCGAAGCTGACGCTGAAAGGCGATCTGAAGGATTTCCCATTCACCGACCCGCGGAGCGGGCAATTCCTGGTGACGGTCAAGGCGCGCGACGCGGTCCTCGACTACGGCGCGGGCTGGCCGCGCATCGACGGCATCCACGGCGACTTGCGCTTCGAAGGCAAGGGCATGAGCATCGAGGCGCGGCAGGGCCGGATCCTCGGGGCGCGGCTGAGCAACACGCAGGCGCGGATCCCCGACCTCGACGCCCCGGTTTCGACGCTTCTGATCAAGGGACACGCCGACGGTCCGACCGCCGAGTTCCTGAAGTTCATCGAGCAAAGCCCGGTGGGCAAACAGATCGATCACTTCACCGAGGGTCTGCGCGCGGTCGGCAACGGGCGTCTGGAGATCGACCTGAACCTGCCGCTCGACGAGAAGAAGCTGGGCGAGTCGAAGGTGGCCGGCGTCTATCGTTTCAGCGACAACGAAGTGAGCTTCGACGACGCCTTGCCGCCGCTGCGCCAGGTCAATGGCAGCCTGCGTTTTTCCGGCGACGACGTGTCCGTGCCGGAGATCGGCGCGACGCTGTTCGGCGGACCGCTGAAGATTCGCGGCGGCTTGCAGAAGGACGGCCGCGTGCTGATCACCGCCGACGGTTCGGCGGACGTCGGCGAGCTGCGCCGGCAGTCCGCCCATCCGCTGCTCGCCAGCCTGTCGGGAACGACGCCGTACCACGGGGAAATCCGGATTCGCGGGCGCAACGCGGATCTGCTGATCGAATCGCGGCTCGGCGGACTGGCGTCGACCCTGCCCGAGCCGTTCGCCAAGGCGGCGGACGAAACGCTGCCGCTGCGCTTCGAGAAACGGCTCCTGCCCGCGGCGGGCGACGCGGCGGTGCGCGACCAGATCAGCGTGGCGCTGGGGATGAAGCTGGCGGCGCGGATCATCCGGCGGAAAACGTCCGGCGGTTTCACGCCGGAGCGCGGCGCGGTTGCCATCGGCCGTTCGCTGCGCCTGCCCGAGAAGGGCCTGAGCTTCGAGGCGACGGTGCGGCGCCTGGACCTCGACGCCTGGCAGGCGCTGTTCGCCGCTTCGCCGGCTGGTGAAGCGGGCGGCGAAGCAAGTGGCGAACCGAGCGGCGGCGCCTCCGCGTGGATGCCCGGCGCGCTGAACCTGTGGGCCAGCGAACTGCTGGCGCGCGGCACGTCCTGGAACGACGTCGAGCTGTCCGCCGCCCTGGCCGGGAAGCAGTGGAAAATCCGGGTCGATTCGCGGCAGGCGGCGGGCGACCTGGTGTGGGACGGCACAGGCGACGGACGGCTCGCCGCGCGCCTCGCCCGCCTGGCCATCGAACGCCTGCCGACGCCCGCGGCAACGAATACCGAGGCGGAGGCCAAAACGAAGGCCGGCGGGCCGGCGGACCGCTTGCCGGCGCTCGACGTCGTCGCCGA
The DNA here is from genome assembly GCA_031274075.1 of Accumulibacter sp. Lineage (GTDB taxonomy): Bacteria > Pseudomonadota > Gammaproteobacteria > Burkholderiales > Rhodocyclaceae > Propionivibrio. The sequence continues at coordinate 6,217 of JAISQQ010000418.1, read as the reverse complement.
CAATTTTTCCGTGCGCCAGCTCGACTTCGGACGTCTCGAAGTGCGGGCGAGCAACGACGGCGACGCCTGGAATCTCGAGCGCGTCCAGGCGTCGAACCCGCAGGGCGCGCTGAACGGCAAGGGAAGCTGGCGGCAGAACGGCGGCGGCGGCCTGACGCAGTTGAGCTTCAAACTCGACAGCGGCGACGTCGGCGGCCTGCTGGCGCGCCTGGGCTATCCGGGAACGGTGCGCGCCGGAACGGCGCGGCTCGACGGGCAACTGGCGTGGAACGGCGCGCCGACGGAAATCGATTACGCCTCGATGAGCGGCGAGCTGAAGCTCGAAGCGGCCAAGGGGCAATTCCTCAAGCTCGATCCGGGCGCCGCCGGCAAGCTGCTCGGCCTGATCAGCCTGCAAAACCTGCCGCGGCGGATATCGCTCGATTTCAAGGATGTGTTCAGCGAAGGCCTGAGCTTCGACGCCGTCGCCGGGAAAATCGCCGTGCGCCAGGGCATCATGCGCACCGACCGCCTGCGCATCGACAGTCCGTCGGCGCGGGTGCTGATGCGCGGCGAGGTCGATCTGGCGCGCGAGACGCAGCGCCTCGAGGTGACCGTGCAACCCGAACTTGGCGACACCGCCGCGGTCGGCATGGCCATGGTGCATCCGGCGGCGGGCGTGGCCACCTGGCTGGCCAACCGGGTGCTGCGCAATCCGCTGGGCACGGTGTTCAGCTACCACTACCTGATTACCGGCGCGTGGGACGATCCGAAGGTCGAGAAACAGGACGCGCCGGCCATCGGCGAAACGCCGCCGGCCGCCGCCGGCAATCTTCCAGGAGCCGCCAATGAACCCGCCATGCAGTGAAGCGACGATCCCTCCGAAAAACGCCCGCGTCGCGGCGATCCAGATGATTTCGACGCCGCGGGTCGAGGAGAATCTGCGCACCGCCGGCGCGCTGATCGCCGCCGCCGCCGCGCAAGGCGCCGAACTCGCCGCGCTGCCCGAGTATTTTCCGGTCATGGGGCGCGACGCCGACAAATTCGCCGCCTGCGAGCGCGACGGCAGCGGCCCGATCCAGGAATTCCTCGCCGCCACGGCGAGGCGGCACGGCATCTGGCTGGCCGGCGGTTCGCTGCCGCTCGCCGCCAGCGTCGCGGACAAGGTGTCGAACACCTGCCTGGTGTTCGATCCGCAAGGCGCGCGCGTGGCGCGCTACGACAAGATCCACCTGTTCGGCTTCCAGAAAGGCGAGGAGCGCTACGACGAGAGCGCAACGATCGAACCGGGCCGCCAGCCGGCGGCCTTCACCGCGCCGTTCGGCCGGGTGGGCCTGTCGATCTGCTACGACCTGCGTTTCCCGGAACTTTTCCGCGCCCTCGGCGAAATCGACCTGCTGCTGCTGCCGGCGGCGTTCACCGAGGTGACCGGGCGCGCGCACTGGGAAATCCTGCTGCGCGCCCGCGCCATCGAGAACCAATGCTACGTCCTGGCCATCGCGCAGGGCGGAACGCACGAAAACCGCCGCCAGACGCACGGCAACAGCATGCTGATCGATCCGTGGGGCGAGGTGATCGCCCGGCGCGACAAGGGCGAAGGCGTCGTCATCGGCGAGATCGACCACGCGCGCATCGCCGAAGTCCGCGCCAGCCTGCCCGCCTTGTCGCACCGGGTTCTTTGAGAAACCGTTTGCGATCTTCCCTGGGAGCGCGGGGCTTGCGCCCCGCAACGGCGGCGGTCGTGTCATCCGTGCCGTGGGGGGCCGGACGCCCCGCGCTCCCGGAGACGGCCCGGAGAGAGGCTTTCATAATGGGCTTGTGTGAGAAGCTGTTTTAGAAATTAGAAAGACGTTTGAGAAGCAGATGGATCATCCAGGGTAGGGCGCGCTCTCCGAGCGCGCCGGGGGGCGGCGGTTTCGGAGTAACCGCCCTACCTTCACCCAAGGCTTGAATTGTGGTTTTTGGGATCCAATCATTTCTCGTCCCCATTTTTTTAAAACAGCTTCTTAGTGTCTTAAGTGTCTCGGTGCTCAATGGTTTCAAGTCCTCAGGATAACAGGGTCATGAAAGAGAAAATCGCGGTTCTCAAGAGATTTGTGGACAGGCTTCTGGACATCTACGCCATCGCCTTGTTCCTGGGCATGTTCGGCGTAGTGCTGCTGCAAGTGTTCATGCGCTTCTGCCTCGATTCGCCGCTGGTATGGTCGGAGGAGCTGGCGCGCTATCTCTTCATGTGGATTTCCCTCATCGGCTGGGTCTTCGCCACGCGCAGCGGAACCCATATCCGGGTTGCCATCGTCGCCGACAATCTGCCGGCGCCGGCGCAAAAAGCCCTGGACGTCCTCAATCTCGTCCTGACCGTCGTGTTCGCGGCGGTCCTTTTCTGGTACGGCATGGCGATGCTGCGCAAGAATCTCGACGTTCCCGCCGTCACCTTGTTTTTCACCTACGCGGTGGTCTACGCGGCGGTTCCCTTTTCGACGGCGCTGATCGTGTTCTACAGCGTCGTCCGCTTCTTGAGCGGAATCCACGAGGAAGGAGGGACGCTGGCATGATCACGGTCGTCCTCCTCATCTGGATCGCCATGCTGCTCATGGGCACGCCCATCTACGTCAGCCTGGGGATCGCCTCGTCGCTGTTCATCGTACTCGGCGATTTCAGTCTGCTCACCGTGCCCCAGCGCGTAGCCAACGCGGCGAACTCCTTCCCCCTGCTGGCCGCGCCCTTCTTCATCCTGATGGGCAACGTGATGAACAACTCCGGCGTGACCCGGCGCATGTTCAACTTCGCCAGCGTTCTCGTGGGCTGGATGCGGGGCGGCCTGGGACACGCCAACGTGGTCGGCAGCATGTTCTTCGCCGGCATGTCCGGCTCCGCGGTGGCCGACGCCGGCGGCCTGGGCAGCATCGAAATCCAGGCCATGCGCGAAGCCGGCTACGAAGTGGATTTCGCCGCGGCGGTCACCGCCTCCTCGGCGGTGATCGGGCCGATCATCCCGCCGAGCCTGCCGATGGTCATCTACGCGGTGCTCGCCAACGTCTCGCTGGGCGGCCTTTTCCTGGGCGGCGTCATCCCCGGCGTGCTCATGGGGCTGGCCTTGATGGCGCTGATCGCCGTCTACGCCCGCAAGCGGAACTATCCCAAATTGCCCTTCCCCACGGCGAAGGCGCTATGGACGGCCTTCCGGGAATCCTTCTGGGCGCTGATGGCGCCGGTGATCCTTTTCTGGGGCATCACCTCGGGCGTGTTCACGCCCACCGAGGCAGCGATCGTCGCGGCCTTCTACTCGATCCTGGTGGGCCTGTTCGTCTACAAGGAATTCAGCATCAAGGATCTGCCCCGGATGATCGTCATGACCATCGAAACCAACGGCGTGGTGCTCGCCCTGGTGATGACCGCGGTGCTCTTCGGCTGGACCCTGGCGGTGGCGGGCGTTCCGCAGGCGATGGCGAAATTCCTCATTTCCTTCTCCGGCACACCCTTCGTATTCATTTTCATCATCAACGTCTTCCTGCTCTTCGTCGGCTGTTTCATGGAAGGAAACGCCGCGCAGATGATCCTGGTGCCCATTCTGGCCCCCATCGCGCTGGTCATGGGGCTGGACCCGATACAGTTCGGCGTCATGGTGGTCTTCAACCTCATGGTGGGCACCGTGACGCCGCCGGTGGGCATCGTGCTCTTCGTCACCGCCAACGTGGCGGGCATTTCCTTTGAACGGGTGCTCAAGGCCACCGCGCCTTTCCTCGTCCCCCTGTTCGTGGTGCTGATCCTGGTCTCCTACTGCCCGCCCATCACCACCTTCCTGCCGGGGCTGGTGATGGGGAGATGATGCCAATCGACGAATCCTCGACCATCGTTTGCTCGTTTTCCACACATCCCGCCCAGAAGCTGTTTGCGATTTTCTCTCTGGGAGCGCGGGTCTCCCCGGCCCGCCTGGGCATTGGCGCCAAATCGTTGGCGCACCCCGTAGGGCGGGAAAGCGCAGCGCCTCCCGCCGGTCGTTCTCTCCGGCGGCGCAGCCGCCGCTCATCGTATTCGACCGCCTTTGAATCGTGCGGCGCGTTGCGCCGTGAAAAGTATTGGCGAAAGGCGCTGCGCTTTTCCGCCCTACGGGATTTGGGGAACCGGCGGAAAGTGTGCGCCTTTCTGGGAGCGCGGGGCACCAGCCCCGCACAGCGGTGGCATGAGCCCCACCGTTGTTGCGGGGCTGGTGCCCCGCGCTCCCAGGGGCGGTCCGGAGTCCCTTCCCGGCGCAACGCGCCGCACGATTCAAGGCCGCCGAACGCGATAAACGGCTGCGCCGGAGAGAACGACCGGCGGGAGGCGCTGCGCTTTCCCGCCCTACGTGTCAGGAATCAGATGTCAGGTGTCAGTAATATTTGCGGGCGCGAAGCGCCCGGTAACTGAACTGTCCTCTGTCCTCTGTCCTCTGTCCCCTGTCCCCTGTCCCCTGTCCCCCGAACTACATCACCGCGCCGACCTGCCAGGGAATGAATTCGTCGTTGCCGTAGCCGAGGATTTCGCTGCGTGTCTTCTCGCCGGAGGCGCAGCGGACGATCGCCTCGAAGATGCGTTGGCTGATTTCCGGCATCGGCGTGCCGTCGATCAGGTCGCCGCAGTTGATGTCCATGTCGTCGCGCATGCGCTCGTAGAGCATGCCGTTGCTCGCCAGCTTGAGCGTCGGCACGCCGGCGCAGCCGAAGGCCGAGCCGCGCCCGGTGGTGAAGCAGACGATCTGCGCGCCGCCGGCCGCCTGCCCGGTCACCGAGACGGGGTCGTAGCCCGGCGTGTCCATGAAGACGAAGCCCTTGGCGTCGATCGGCTCGGCGTACAGGTATACGCCGTTCAAGGCGCTGGTGCCTCCCTTGGCGACGGCGCCAAGCGATTTTTCGAGAATCGTCGTCAGCCCACCGGCCTTGTTGCCGACCGAGGGATTGTTGTCGAGTTCGCCGCCGGCGCGCGCGCAATAGTCCTTCCACCAGGCGATGCGATCGAGTAGTTTCCGCGCGATTTCCGGCGTCCACGCCCGGCGCGTCAGCAGGTGCTCGGCGCCGTAGATTTCCGGGGTTTCGGACAATATCGTCGTCGCGCCGTGCGCCACCAGCAGGTCCGACGCGCCGCCGAGCGCCGGGTTGGCGGTGATCCCGGAATACCCGTCCGAGCCGCCGCAGTTGAGGCCGACGATGAGACGGCTCACTGGCGACGCCTCGCGCCGGTAGCCGTTGGCCCGCGGCAGCATGCCCTCGACCAGCGCGACGCCCTTCCGGATGGTGGCCGTCGTGCCGCCGTCGATCTGCATGACCGCCTGTTGCAACATGCCCGGCTCGTGCGGGCCGATCATCTCGATCAGCGCTTCGATCTGGTTATGTTCGCAGCCGAGGCCGACGAACAGCACGCCGGCGAAATTCGGATGCCTGGCGAAGCCGGCCAGCGTGCGGCGCAGGATCCGCATTCCCTCGCCATTGATGTTGTGCCCGCAGCCGAGCGGCTGCGGCAGGGCGAGCACGCCGTCGACGTTGGCGAAGGCCGCCAGCTTCTCGCGCGTGAAATGACCGGCGATCGCGCGCGCCACGGTCGCCGCGCAGTTTACCGAGGCGATCACGCCGATGTAGTTGCGCGTGCCGACCTTGCCGTTCGCACGCCGGTAACCCATGAACGAAGCCGGTTCCGGCACCTTGGGCAATTCATGCGCGTCCTGTCCGACGCCATAGTCGCGCTCGAATTCGCCCATGCCCAGATTGTGCGAATGGACGTGCCGGCCGGCGCCGATGTCCGCCTTGGCGAAACCGATGATCTGGTTGTAGCGGCGCACCGCGGCGCCCGCCTCGATGTCGCGCGCCGCCAGCTTGTGCCCGGGCGGGATCGCCTCGCGCACGATCAGCTTCTCCGAATCGATCGCCGTGCCCGGCGCCAGTTGCCGGGCGGCGATCAGCACGTCGTCATTGGCGTGCAGGCGAATCACGGTAGCTTGGGTCATTATCGGAGGACAGAAGACAGATGTCAGAAGCTGTTTTAAAAAAATTGATACGAGAAATGCTTAGATCCCAAAAACCTCAATTCAAGCCTTGGGGGATGGTAGGGCGGTTTCTCCGAAACCGCCGCCCCCCGGCGCGCTCGGTGAGCGCGCCCTACCCTGGATGATCCATCTACTTCTCAAATGTCTTTCTAATTTCCAAAACAGCTTCTAAGAGGACAGAAGACGGAAGACAGAAGACAGTAATATTTGCGGGCGCTTAGC
>JAISQQ010000412.1 GCA_031274075.1 Accumulibacter sp. | reverse complement strand
CGGACGAAACCGTCACGCTGGCGCAGCGGGCGCAGCCGCTGCTCCGCCTGATGGAACGGACGCTGAAGGAAGGCGGCTTCATTCTCTGGGAAGCGCCCGGAGATTTCTGAGAACCTGTTCAAAGTCTTTTAAGCAGTACCTCCAAGAAGGCCAGATGGATGAATTGCAGACTGGTGTTGAGTTTTCGTTCGCAGTTTTTCCACAGTCTCCGGTTTTTCTCCAGCCAGCCAGGCAAAGCTACGCTCGACGACCCAGCGTTTGGGTAGGACCTTGAAGGTGTGTCGTTCGTTTCGTTTGGCGATCTGCACGGTGACCGACTCGCCCAGGATCGCGCGTACGCCTTGGGCGAATGGCTCCTCCGTGTAGCCGCCGTCACACAGTAGGCTTTTCACCCGCTTCAAGTTCGGTTTGTTGCGCTCCAGTGCTTCCAGTGCGCCCTTCCGGTCGGTGACTTCGGCGGTCGTTACCGTAATGGCGTGTGGACGTCGCCGCGTGTCTACCGCGATGTGGCGCTTGATGCCTGAGAACCTGTTCACGATCTTCTCTTGAACGTAAAGTCGACCTGTGCGCGTGAAAACAGCGACGGTTCGGTAGGGCAGGAAAGCGCAGCGTCTTACCAACGGTCCTTTTCACGGCGCAACGCGCCGCACGATTCAAGGGCCGCAGAATAATAGAAGCGGCGGCTGCGCCGCCGGAGAGAACGACCGGCGGGAGGCGCTGCGCTTTCCTGCCCTACGGGATTCGGGGAACCGGCGGGAAGTGTGCGCCTTTCTGGGAGCGCGGGGCACCAGCCCCGTAACGGCGGCGGCGTCATGGCGCGGGTCAAAAGCGGGGCTGGCGCCCCGCGTCCCAGGGACGGTCCGGAGAGAGGCTGGCGTAATGGGCTTGTTCCAAGAGCCGTCGAATACAATAAGCGGCGGCTGCGCCGCCGGAGAGAACGAACTGGGTCCCGGCTTTCGCGGGGACGACGCGCCACGTGGGCGGATGCAATCCGCCGACGCGAAGCGCCCGGTAACTGGACTGTCCTCTGTCCTCTGAACGGTGCAACGCGCCGCACGATTAAAGGCCGTCGAACAATAAAAGCGGCTGCGCCGCCGGAGAGAACGACCGGCGGGAGGCGCTGCGCTTTCCCGCCCTACGGGTCGGGTTCAGGGATCAGGTGTCAGATGTCAGTATTCTTGCGGGCGCGAAGTGCCCGGAGTCGATCTCGTTTTCCGGGCTTTGCTCCGCCGCCGTCATTGCGGCAAAATGGCGCGGTTTCCCATTTTTCCATCCGCTCGCGGGAATCACGATGTTCGATCCAGGTCCGGCGGGCCGGACTAAAGCCTGGAAGGGATTACGCCCCTGCCGGGCGGGCTTGTCCCCTGAAGGGAGATGTTTCCAAGCTTCCAACCGGAGTCAGTTTTTGATGAACCGCTTCTTTCCCTGGCTGCTCGCGTTCGGCGCGGCCTTGTTCGCTCTTCCCGGAGGCGCCGCGTCGTTTTCCGAAGTGCCGCCCAGCCAATGCGGCGGGACGCCGGTATTTCCCGCCCGCGCGGCGATGGAGCGCGAGTTGCAGGATTACCTGCGGCTCTCCGAGGAGGCGCTTTCCATGCGGGCGATGGCGATCCGGCTGTATTACGAACTGGAAGCCAGGAAAAAGCGCGGTCCCTTGAGCGGGGAGGATTTGCGGCGCATCAACGAAGGCGCGGCCGCGCTGCTCGAACAGCGCGCCCGGCTGTTCAAGGCGGCGCTGGCGCACGAATGCTGGGCCGCGGCGCCGCCGGACAGCCGCGCCGAGGAAGGCGACATCCAGCGCATCGGCGTGCTGATCTCGCTCTCCGCCGCGCTGGTTCTCTACGACAACTATCTTTCCGCCATTTCGCTGTACCGCGACGACGCCGGGCTTCGCCAGCACATCAACAAGCCCGACCGGGGATTCGCCCTGGACGCCAACGAGCTGCGCAGGGCCGACCGTATTTTCGATTCGCCGGAAGTCCGCCGCCGGGTGCGGCAGGCGATCCATTGGTATCTGCGCCACGGAAACGCCGAATCCGGCTTCGAGGGCTACGGCTACCTCTTTCAATCCATCGCCCAGAGTCCGTCGTTCAACTTCGTGCGCAAGCGCCGCCCGCTCTACGTGCTGGGCCGCATCTTCGAGGCTTTCGGCGGCTACACGCTGGATACGCTGGTCAAGCTGAAGGACGAAAGCAGCTACTTTTCCAGCCTGCTGTTCGGCAACACGGTGGGCCTCGTGGAAATCCGGCGCGGCAAGCTGCACGCCAAGCCCGATGTCGAACGGCAGCTGCGCGGCGAACTCCGGGCGGGCGACATCCTGCTGGAAAAGACGCCGTTCCGGCTCACCGACAGCTTCATTCCCGGTCACTGGGGCCACGCCGCCGTATGGGTCGGCACGGAAGCGGAACTGAGCGCGCTGGGCATCTGGCAGCATCCGGTCGTGCGCCCCCACCACGACGCCATCCGCGCCGGACGCGGCGTCGCCGAAGCCTTGCGCAGCGGCGTGGAACTCAATACCTTGTCGCAGTTCATGAACATCGACGACCTCGCCGTGCTGCGCCGCGCCGGAATGTCCCCGGAAACCCAGGCGGCGGCGATCCTGCAAGCCTTGCGCCAGATCGGCAAGGACTACGACTTCAATTTCAACGCCGAGACCACCGACCGGGTGTTCTGCTCCAAGCTCGTCTATCTGGCCCACGGCGACATCGACTGGCCCACCTCGCGCATCCTGGGCCGCTTCACCGTCAGCCCGGACGACATCGCGCAGCGCGCGCTCGACGGCGGCCCGCTCGCCATCGTGCGGCTCTACCACGACGGCATGAGCGTAGACGACCCGCTGCCAACGATGGCGAGACTGGTTCAGGTGACAGGTGTCAGGTGTCAGGTGTCAGGAATTTGCGGCGCTTCGCGCCGGTAAACCCTGTCACCTGCTACCTGTCACCTGACACCTGATCTCTAACTATGCGCCCGTGTTCGAGGACGATGATGCGCTCGGCGTGGGCGGCTACTTCGGGGGCGTGGGTTACGACGACGATGGTCGAGCCTTGGCGATGGAGGGAGTGCAGGATGTCCATGACCATCGATTCGTTGGACTCGTCCAGGTTCCCGGTAGGCTCGTCGGCCAGGATGATCTTGGGGTGGTTGATGAGCGCCCGGGCGATGCAGACCCGTTGCTGTTCGCCTCCGGAAAGCTGGCGCGGGAGGTGCCTGGCCCGGGCGGCCAATCCCACCCGGTCGAGCGCGGCCAGGGCCTCGTCCTCGTCCACCATGCTGTGGTAATACTGGGCGACCATCACGTTTTCCAGCGCCGTGAGATAGGAGACCAGGTGGAACTGCTGGAAAATCAGGCCGATGGCTTCGCGCCGGATGCCGGTCAGCTCGGCCCTGGAGAGGTTGGCAAGCTCCATGCCGTCCAGGATGACTCCGCCGGAACTGGGGCTGTCCAGGCAGCCGATGATGTTCATCAGCGTGGTCTTGCCCGAGCCGCTGGGGCCCATGATGGCCAGCCACTGGCCCGGGGGCACGGCGAGGTTTATGTTTTGCAGGGCCTTGAGAGGCCCGTATATCTTGGATACGTCCTCGATCTTCAGTATGTCGCTCATCAAAAACTGACTCCGGTTGGAAACTTCAAAGGCCGTCGAAGACGATAAGCGGCGGCGATGCCGCCGGAAAGAACGACTGTTTGCGATCTTCTCTGTGAGCGCGGGGCACCCGCCCCGCAACAGCGGCAGTGTCATTGATTCGGCCAAAAGCGGGGCGGGTGCCCCGCGTTCCCGGAGGTGGCTCGGAGAGAGGCTTTCATCAATGGGCTTGTGCAAGATACCCGCATTCCTGGAGAGAAAATCGCCAACAACTTCTGGGGACCGTCCACTCACCGGGCGCTCCGCGCCCGCAAGCATTACCGTCCTCTGTCTTCTGTCCTCTGTCCTCTGGACAACGGCCTGCAACACCGTGCCGCCGACCAACGTGCATCAGCCGATGACGGTGCGCCCGGCGCCGCGCGGCGCGAGTATCGCGGCCAACGGCAGCATCTACCAGCCGGGGGTTTCGCGGACGCTGTTCGAGGATCGGCGCGCGCGCTACGTCGGCGACACGATGACCATCGTGATCGCGGAAACCACCTCGGCGTCGACCCAGTCGAACACCAGCGTCAGCCGCAGCGGCAGCGTCAACGCGTCGATTCCCACGGTCGTCGGCCTGCCGCTCAAATC
>JAISQQ010000395.1 GCA_031274075.1 Accumulibacter sp. | reverse complement strand
CTGGACCAAGAGCGCACGCGACATCCTCCAAAAAGTCATTCGCGCTAACCGCAGATTAAGTTCTAAACAGAATGAAACACTACACTAGAAGCTGTTTTAAAAAATTGGGTACGAGAAATGCTTGGATACCAAAAACCTCAATTCAAGCACTGGGGGAAGGTAGGGCGGTTTCTCCGAAACCGCCGCCACCCGGCGCGCTCGGAGATCGCGCCCTACCTTGGATGCCGCCCCCCGGCGCGCTCGGAGCGCGCGCCCTACCCTGGATGATCCCTCTGCTTCTCAAACGTCTTTCTGATTTCTAAAACAGCTTCTTATACAAGGAACGCCTCCCGACAATCTGGAAGGGGCAGTTAACCCCGGCGACACAGCCGAACAAAAGGGTTACGACGCAGCCCAGAAGGTCTCGGGCATCAAGCGCCCCATCGCGGTAGACACGCAAGGCCAGCCGCACGCGATAACGGTAACGACTGCCGAAGTCGCCGACCGGAAGGGCGCACTGGAGGCACTGGAGCGCAGCCAGCCGAACTTGAAGCGGGTGAAAAGCCGGCGGTGTGACGCGGCTACACCCTGCCCGATCGGGCGGGGTGAGCACGGAGCCCCTCTTCTCCTTTCCATAAAAAAGGGACTTCTCTATCTTGCCCAAAAGAGGACATCTCTACTTTGCCTTGACACGGGAATAGCCTGGCGTTCCCCGTCCTGGCGAAACCACGGGCGTTTTGGGGCGGGAGGGCTTGACCGCCCCACGCGCACAAAAAAACCCGCGCCAGATACGACGCGGGTTTTCATTCCAGCGCCAGCAATCGTTCAGGCCGTCACGCTCTCCGCCGCTTCCTTGAACGCCTCGATCCGGTCGAAGTTCATGTAGCGGTAGATGTCGGCGGCCTGGGCGTTGACCGCCTGGATCCGCTCCAGGTACTCGGCGACGGTCGGAATCCGGCCGAGCAGCGCGCAGACGGCGGCCAGTTCGGCCGAACCGAGGTAGACCTGGGTGTCCAGCCCCAGACGATTCGGGAAGTTGCGCGTCGAGGTGGAAATCGCGGTGCTGCCTTTGCGAACCTGCGCCTGGTTGCCCATGCACAGCGAACAGCCCGGCATTTCCATGCGCGCGCCGCTCTTGCCGAGCACGCTGTAATAGCCTTCCTCGGAGAGAATCATGGCGTCCATCCGGGTCGGCGGGGCGATCCACAGGCGGGTCGGGAGCTCGCTCTGGCCGTCGAGGATCTTGCCGGCGGCGCGGAAGTGGCCGATGTTGGTCATGCAACTGCCGATGAACACTTCGTCGATCTTCGCGCCGGCGACTTCGGAGAGCGGCTTCACGTCGTCCGGGTCGTTCGGGCAGGCGAGGATCGGTTCCCTGATCTCGGCGAGATCGATCTCGAGCACCGCCGCGTACTCGGCGTCGGCGTCGGCGGTCAGGAGTCGCGGTTTGGCGATCCAGTCTTCCATCGCCGCGACGCGACGCGCCAGCGTTTTGGCGTCCTGGTAGCCGTTGGCGATCATCCATTTGAGCAGGGTGACGTTCGAGCGCAGATACTCGACGATCGGTTCCTTGTCCAGGCGCACTGTGCACGCGGCGGCGGAACGTTCGGCCGAGGCGTCGGTCAGCTCGAAGGCCTGCTCGACCTTGAGTTCCGGCAGCCCCTCGATTTCGAGGATGCGGCCATTGAAGACGTTCTTCTTGCCTTTCTTCTCGACGCTCAGGAGGCCCTGCCGGATGGCGAAGTAGGGAATGGCGTTGACCAGGTCGCGCAGCGTGATGCCCGGCGGCCTCTTGCCCTTGAAGCGCACCAGCACCGATTCGGGCATGTCCAGCGGCATCGTGCCGGTGGCGGCGGCGAAGGCGACGAGGCCCGAGCCGGCGGGGAAGGATAGGCCGATCGGGAAGCGCGTGTGCGAGTCGCCGCCGGTGCCGACCGTGTCCGGCAGGCACATGCGGTTCAGCCAGCTATGCACGACGCCGTCGCCCGGACGCAGGGAGACGCCGCCGCGGGTGGTGAAGAAGCCGCCGAGCGTGCGGTGGGTCTTGATGTCGACCAGCTTCGGGTACGCCGCGGTGTGGCAGAACGACTGCATCACCAGATCGGCCGAGAAGCCGAGGCAGGCCAGATCCTTGAGTTCGTCGCGGGTCATCGGGCCGGTGGTGTCCTGCGATCCGACGGTCGCCATCCTTGGCTCGCAGTAGGCGTTCGGGCGGACGCCCTGGCCTTCGGGCAGGCCGCAGGCGCGGCCGACGATCTTTTGCGCCAGGGTGTAGCCCTTGCCGCTGTCGGCGGGTTCCTGCGGCTTGCGGAACAGCGTCGAGGGCGGCAGGCCCAGCGCTTCGCGCGCGCGCGCGGTCAGGGCGCGGCCGATGATCAGCGGGATGCGGCCGCCGGCGCGCACTTCGTCGAGAATGACCGGCGTCTTCAGTTGCGATTCGGCGATGAGCTGCCCGTTCTTCAGCACCTGGACCTTAGTCGTCGCGGCATCGATCCGCAATTCGATTTCATCGCCCATGTCCATCCTGGCGACGTCGATCTCGACCGGCAGCGCGCCGGAATCTTCCAGCGTGTTGTAGAAGATCGGGGCAATCTTGGAACCGAACGCGACCCCGCCGCAACGTTTGTTCGGCACGAAGGGGATGTCCTCGCCGGTCCACCACAGCACCGAGTTGGCGGCCGATTTGCGCGAGGAACCGGTGCCGACGACGTCGCCGACGTAGGCGATCGGATGGCCTTTCCTGGTCAGCGCTTCGAGCTGCTTGATCGGGCCGCGCACGCCGGGCTGGTCCGGCTCGATGCCGGCGCGCGGGTTCTTCAGCATCGCCAGGGCGTGCAGCGGGATGTCCGGGCGCGTCGTGGCGTCGGGCGCGGGCGACAGGTCGTCGGTGTTGGTTTCGCCGCCGACCTTGAACACGGTGAGCTTCTGGCGGGCGGGAACTTCCGGGCGCGAGGTGAACCACTCGGCGTCGGCCCAGGATTGGATTACCGCCTTGGCGTTGACACTCCCCTGGTCGGCCAGCGCCTTGACCTCGTTGAAGAAGTCGAAGATGAGCAGCGTTTTCTTGAGCGCTTCGGCGGCCACGGCGCCGACCTCGGCGTCGCCGAGCACGTCGATCAGCGGCTTGACGTTGTAGCCGCCGAGCATGGTGCCGAGCAATTCGGTGGCCTTGACGCGGGAAATCGGCGCGCAGCTTTCCTCACCCTTGGCGACCCGGGAGAGGAATTCGGCCTTGACCTTGGCGGCGTCATCGACGCCGGCGGGGACGCGCTGGCTGAGCAGCTCGACCAGCGTTTGCTCTTCCCCC
>JAISQQ010000345.1 GCA_031274075.1 Accumulibacter sp. | reverse complement strand
TGCGAGGCGTCGGCGCCGATCATGCGCGGCTGGCCGGGCGGCGGACGGGTCAGCAGGTAGCCGCTGACGTAGCGCGCCGGCAGCCCGAGCGAGCGCAGGCAGGAGAGCATCAGGTGCGCGAAGTCCTGGCAGACGCCGCGTTTCTTTTCGAGCACTTCGAGCACCGGGGTGGCGACGCTGGTGGCTTTCGGATCGAAGGTGAATTCCTCGAATATCCGCGCCATCAAGGCCTGGACGCCTTCCAGCAGCGGACGCCCGGACGGGAAGCAGGGGCGCGCGTAGCGCACGAATTCGCGCTTGAGGCGGACGTAGGGCGATTCGTACAGATAGGCGCAGGCCTCCAGGCGGACCGGCAGGACGCCGTAGCCCAGCGCGTCGCGCACGCGCTCCCAGGCGGGCGATTCGGCGAACGGCCGCGGCGGCGGACGCGGGCGCAGCTCGACGCGGCTTTCGGCGCGCACCAGCAGCGTGTCGTGCGGCGATTCGAGGGCGAACTGGCGCACCGCGTTGCCGAAACAGTCGTGCCGGGATTGGTCCAGTCCGGGAACGGGATCGATCGCGATGCGGTGTTCGAGGCGGGTCTGCCACGGGCAGTCGCGCGGCGTCAGGCACAGGAGCTGCCGCGAAATGGAAACCGGGCTGCCGTAGCGGTAGCGGGTCTCGTGGACGACGTGATAGTGGGCGCTCGCGTCCACGGTCGTTTCAGGCGGCCAGGGTGTGTCGCCGGACATCGTCGATGTGGGTGAAATAGCGCCTCGCCAGCCGGTCGGAGAGGGCGGCGGTCTCCGCCGCGATGCCGTCGAGCAGGGCGGCGAGTTCGAGGCAGGCGTCGCCGCTGCCGCCGCCGCCGCGCTGGCCGGCGGCGGAGAAGTCGTGGTTCTCGTAGTTCCGGCCGAAGGCGCGCAGGCGCGAAAGGAAAGCGCGCAGGCCGTCGCCGCCGTTGCCGAGGAGTCCTTCCGGCTCGCGCTTCAGGCGCCTGATGTAGCGGACCATGCGCCGCAACTGGAAAATCACCGCGTGCGGATTGGTCTCGTCGAAAACGATCAGGTCGATGGCGGGCAGCGCTTCCGGCGGCGCCATGTAGCGCGAACGGTAGGTGATGATGCTGTCGGCCAGCTCGAGCAGCCATTCGAGGCAGCCCGGATTGCGCATCGATTCGAGATGCAGGAACGGGCTGATCGCCCTCGAGAGGAAGATCAGGCGTTCGATGTGGCGGCCGATGACCAGGAAGCGCCAGCCGTCGTCGCGCGTCATGTCGTCCATGGCGAAGCCGGCCAACGCCGAGGTGGCGAGCAGCGTCTGGTCGACGAAGGCCAGCGCTTCGCTGAGCGTCGGCCGGCCCTTGGCGTAGGCCTGCAACTGGCGCTGCAAGTGGTTGAGCGCATGCCAGTTGTCGAGCGAGAAGCGTTCGCGCACCTGGGCGCCGACCCAGAGCAGGCGCTGGATGTCGCCGCGCAGGCTGTCGTCCCGTTCCGCGCCGTACAGGGCGGCGAGCAGCCGCGCCTGGATCTCGCGCCGGGTCGGCTTCTTGTTGAGCGCCGGGAGCAGCTTGAGCGCCAGTCCGGTTTCGTAGACGGACATCAGCGCCAAGTCGTTGCCGCTGCCGACATTGATCAGGCGCGACAGGGCGACGCGCAGGAGCCGCGCCATGTTTTCGCTGCGCTCGGCGTAGCGCCCGAACCAGAACAGGTTTTCGACCACCCGCGAGGAGAGGTTGCTGCCGCTGCGGACGAGCCGGGCCTTGCCGGTCACCGGCTTGATCAGGCTGAAGGGAACGACCGGCGCGTCGCTGAGCACCCAGGTATCCTTGCTCGAACCGCCGCGCCGCATGGAAATGAAGCGGGCGTTGGTGGCCGAGCTGACGCGCGTGAGGCCGCCGGGCATGACCTGGTAGCCGCGCGGCGTGGCGGCGGCGTAAACGCGCAGCGCGACGCCGCGCGGCAGCAGCCGGCGTTCGTGCGGCGCGCTCCAGGACGGGGATTGCGAGAAGCGCACGAGTTCCTGCGCGACGTAGGCGGACGGGCGGTCGCGCAGGCGTCCGATCATCTCGTCGCGCGCCGCGTCATCGAGTTCGCTGCCGAAGACCGGTTCCATGCGCTGCGACGGAAAAGCGCCCTTGATCACCAAGAGGTCGAGGTGTTCGACGACGAACTCGAACGCCGCCGGTTCGCCGCACCACCAGGTGCCGACCGAAGGCATGCGCAGGCTCTCGCCCAGCAGCTTCTCGCAGACGCCGGGCAGGAAGCCGGGCAGCGCGGCGGACTCGAGCAGGCCGCTGCCGAGCGCGTTGGCCACCAGCACGGTTCCGGCGCGCGCGGCCTGCAGCAGGCCGGGAACGCCGAGCGCGGAATCGCCGCGCAGTTCGAGCGGATCGCAGAAATCGTCGTCGAGACGCCGCAGGATGGCGTGCACGCGGCGCAGGCCGGTCAGCGTCTTCAGGTAGACGCGGTTGTCGCGCACCGTCAAATCCTGGCCTTCGACCAAGGGGTAGCCGAGGTAGCGGGCGAGGTAGGTGTGCTCGAAATAGGCTTCGTTGTAGGGGCCGGGCGTGAGCAGGACGACATGCGGCTGGGCCGCGTCGCCGTCCTTCGCCGCCCAGTGCGCCAGGCTTTGCTGCAAGGCGGCGAAGAACGTGGCCAGGTGGAGCACGCCGAGTTCGCGGAATTTTTCCGGAAAGAGGCGCGAGACGATGATCCGGTTCTCCAGCGCGTGGCCGGTGCCGAAAGGCGATTGCGTGCGGTCGGCGATGACCCACCAGCGGCCGTCGGGCGAGCGCGCGAGGTCGGCGGCGTAGAGATGCAGCCAGATGTCGTCCGGCGGGCGGACGCCCTGGCAGGGCCAGAGAAATCCGTTGTGGCCGTACACCAGCGCCGGCGGGATGCTGCCGTCGCGGAGCAGGCGCTGTTCGCCGTAGAGGTCGCCGAGCAGCGCGTTGAGCAGGCGCGCGCGCTGGGTCACGGCGGCGGAAATGGCGCTCCATTCGTCCGGCGACAGGATCATCGGCAGGGGATCGAGTTCCCACGGCCGGTTGACGCCCTTGGGATCGGCGGAGACGTTGTAGGTGACGCCGTTTTCCTGGAGCCGCCGGCGCACGTAGTCGAGCTGATGGCGCATCTCTCCCGGAGCGGCATGGTCGAGGTGATCGAAAAACGCCCGCCACGATGGCCGCAACTGGCCGTCGTCGGCGAGCATCTCGTCGAAACGGTCGGTCTTGCCGGGGTAATTGGCGAGCAGGGTGCGCGGCATGTTTCAAATCAGTCGGGATAAAACGAGAAAAGACGGGACAAGAAAAGGTGGTTTCGACCGGGCTTCCCGGCGGCCCGCCGGATGACGCGCCGCCCGCCGATGTTTTGGATTTTCGTCGTGGCCGCCGTGCTTGCAACGGGTTTTCAGGAAGTCCGCAAGTCTAGCGTAAACGGGAAGCTGGCGTTGCCCGCTTCCTCGCGCGGCGCGATCCGCCCCGGCGTATGGCCGAGCACGGTGAAGCGCGCCAGGCGGCGGCCTTCGGCCTCGTAGGCGTTGATCGGGTAGCGGTCGAAACTGCGCCCGCCCGGATGCGCGACGTGGTACTGGCAGCCGCCCAGCGAGCGCCGCGTCCAGGTGTCGACGAGATCGAAGACGAGCGGCGCGTGCACGCCGATGGTCGGATGCAGGCAGGACGAAGGCTGCCAGGCGCGGTAACGCACGCCGGCGACGAACTCGCCGGGCTTGCCGGTGCTGCGCAAGGGCAAGGGGCGGCCATTGCAGGTCAGCACATAGCGCTCGCCGGCCATGCCGGTCGCCTTGACTTCGAGACGTTCGAGCGACGAGTCGACGTAGCGCACCGCGCCGCCGGCGCCGCCCTCCTCGCCCAGCACGTGCCAAGGCTCCAGCGCCTGGCGCAATTCGATCTCGATGCCGCGCGCGGCGAAATGGCCGTACAGCGGGAAGCGAAATTCGAAATGCGGCGCGAACCAGCCGGCGTCGAAGGCGTAGCCGGCGGCGTTCAGCTCGTCGATGACGTCGGCGAAATCCTGCTGGACGAAATGCGGCAGCATGAAGCGGTCGTGCAGTTCGGTTCCCCAGCGCACGAGGCGCGCCGGCGCGTAGGGCGCGGTCCAGAAACGCGCCACCAGGGCGCGCAGGAGGAGCTGCTGGGTCAGCGACATGCGCGCGTGCGGCGGCATCTCGAAAGCGCGCATTTCCAGCAGGCCGAGACGCCCGGAAACGCTGTCGGGCGAGTAGAGCTTGTCGATGCAGAACTCGGCGCGGTGCGTGTTGCCGGTGGGATCGATCAGCAGGTTGCGCAGCAAACGGTCGACCCGCCACGGCGGAACTTCCGCGCCGGCTTCGGGAATCTGCCGGAAGGCGATCTCGAGTTCATAGACCGAATCGTTGCGCGCCTCGTCGATGCGCGGCGCCTGGCTGGTCGGCCCGATGAACAGGCCGGAGAACAGGTAGGAGAGCGACGGATGGTTGTGCCAGTAGGCGACCAGGCTGCGCAGCAGATCCGGCCGGCGCAGGAACGGCGAGTCGAGCGGCGACGCCGCGCCGAGCACGAAATGGTTGCCGCCGCCGGTGCCCGTATGACGCCCGTCGAGCATGAATTTCTCGCTGCTCAGGCGCGACAGCCGCGCGGCTTCGTAGAGATGCGTGGTGCGCTCGACGAGTTCGTCCCAGTCGGCGCAAGGCTGGATGTTGACCTCGATGACGCCGGGGTCGGGGGTGACGCTGAACTTGACAAGACGCGCGTCGCGCGGCGGTTCGTAGCCTTCGAGGAGGATCGGCGCCGCCAGTTCCCTGGCGGTGGTTTCGACCGCGGCGACGAGTTCCACGTAGTCATCGAGGCTTTCCGTCGGCGGCATGAAGACGTACAGCACGCCGCCGCGCGCCTGCGCCGAAATGGCCGTGCGCGTGATCCACGCGGCGGATTCCTGGCTTTGCGGCGAGCGCTCGAAAGAGAGGTTCGCCGACGGCGCGAACGGCGACGTTCCGACTTCGCGCGCCGCCAGCGCGCGTTCGTCGAGGCGGCGCTCGATCTGCGCGCGCGCCTGGAGCGGCGGGACGCGCCGCGTCGGATCGGGCGGGTCGATCTGGGGACGATCCGTTTTCGCCGCCCACGGCTGCGCGTCGAGCGGCAGGCGGTAGCCGATCGGCGAGTCGCCGGGAACCAGGTAGCAGCGCTCGCCGCGCAGGAACCACGGACTCGTCCGCCAGCGGCCATCGCCAGCACCAGCACCGTCACCATCACCCGCGTCGCGCGCCACCGGCAGTACATGGCCGACGACGGCGTTCAGCCCCTGCGTGAACAGGCGCGCGAGCCGGTCGCGTTCGAGCGGGTCGTCGAGGCGGGAATCGAAGGGATCGACGTTGACCGGCAGGCGGCGCTCGCGCCACAAGTAGTAGAACACGTCCTCGTAGGCCGGGAAGACGTAGTGTCCGTCGAGGTCCAGGAGCTCGGCCACGCGGCGCAGGAAGCGCCCGGCGAGCGCTTCGTCCGCGCCGTAGTCGCGCGTCTCGTCGGCGACCAGCGCCGGGTCCGACCACAGCGCTTCGCCGTCCTTGCGCCAGAAGCAGTTCAGCGACCAGCGCGGCAGTTGTTCGCCGGGATACCATTTGCCTTGTCCGAAATGCACGAGGCCCTGCGGGGCGTATTTTTCGCGCAGCCTGTGGAACAGTTCGGCGGCGCGGGCGCGCTTCGCCGGGCCGAGCGCCTCGGTATTCCACTCGGCGCCGTCGGGATCGTCGATCGAGACGAAAGTCGGCTCGCCGCCCATCGTCAGGCGCACGTCGCCCGCGGCCAGGTCGGCGTCGATGCGCTGCCCGAGCGCCTCGATGCCGGCCCATTGCTCATCGCTATAGGGCTTGGTGACGCGCGGCGTTTCGCGCACGCGCTCGATCTTCATGAGGTGCGAGAAATCGCATTCGCACTCTTCGCAAAAGCCGGTGATCGGCGCCGCCGACGAGGGTTCCGGCGAACAGGCGATCGGGATGTGCCCCTCGCCGGCGAGCAGGCCCGAGGTCGGATCGAGGCCGACCCAGCCGGCGCCGGGCAGGTAGACTTCGCACCATGCGTGCAGGTCGGTGAAATCGGCCGCCGGGCCGGAAGCGCCGTCGAGCGATTTCACGTCCGGCACGAGCTGGATCAGGTAGCCCGAAACGAAGCGCGCGGCGAGTCCCAGGTGGCGCAATACCTGCACCAGCAGCCAGGCCGAATCGCGGCACGAGCCGGAAGCCTTGGCCAGCGTCTCCCCCGGCGCCTGCACGCCGGGTTCGAGGCGGATGACGTAGGAGACGGCGCGCTGCGCGCGCTGGTTGAGGGCGACCAGGAAATCGGCGGTCACCGTCGGGCCGCGCGGAACGCCGTCGACGAAAGCCTTGAACAAGGGCGTGGCCGGCAGTTTCTCGAGGAACGGCAGCAGTTCGTGACGCAGGCCCGGATCGTAGGCAAAGGGAAATTTTTCGGCGCTGGGTTCGAGGAAGAAATCGAAGGGATTGATCACCGACATCTCGGCGACCAAGTCGACCTCGACCCTGAATTCGCGTGTCTTTTTCGGGAAAACCAGGCGGGCGAGATAGTTGGACTGGGGATCCTGCTGCCAGTTGATGAAATGCTCCTCCGGAGTGACCTTCAGCGAGTAGCTCAGGATCGGCGTGCGCGAATGCGGCGCCGGCCGCAAGCGGACGACCTGCGGCGAGAGCGCGACGAGCCGGTCGTAGCGATAATGCGTGACGTGATTGATGGCGACATGGATCGACACGGAAGAACCCCGGAAGGGAATGAGTCTGGAAAGACTAGCAAAAGCCGAGCCATTGTCGGAGGACAGGGGACGGAAGACGGAAGACAGAAGACAGAAGACAGAAGACAGAAGACAGAAGACAGAGGACAGTTCAGTTACCGGGCGCGCAGCGCCCGCGAATATTGGGTTTCCTGGGAGCGCGGGG
>JAISQQ010000426.1 GCA_031274075.1 Accumulibacter sp. | reverse complement strand
GCGCCATTGGACATCCATCGCTACCGGGATCACGAAATAGCCGCCGAACGCTACGTCGGATACGACAAAGACGGCAATCCCTGCTTCACCGCCTACCGCTTCGGATTTTTCGAGCCGCGCTCCGACGACGACGAAGCGTTCTACACCGTGCTGGCCTACGGCGAATCCCTCGCCGCCTGGCGTCTGCGCGACGAGCGCTGGCTGATCTGGCGCGAAACCCGGAGCGAAGAAAACTGCGGTGAAGCAAAGAGTTTCTACCGCATCGGGAAAGAGATGCCAAGGTAAGCCGTGCTGCGCGTGGATGGATTACCCGGAACGAATGAGCCTGCGGCAAGCCGCGGGTGTTTTACCGGACAAGGCTCTTGGAACCTGTTTGCGATCTTCTCTTGAACATAAAGTCGACCTGTGTGCGTGAAAACAGCGACGGTTCGGTAGGGCGGGAAAGCGCAGCGCCTCCCACCGATCCTTTTCACGGCGCAACGCGCCGCTTGATTCAAAGGCCGTCGAATAGAAGCGGCGGCTACGCCGCCGGAGAGAACGACCGGCGGGAGGCGCTGCGCTTTTCCGCCCTACGGGGTGCGCCAACGGTTTGGCGCCAACGGTTTAGCACCAGCGCCCAGGCGGGCCGGAGACCCGCGCGTCCAAGAAAATCGCCACGATGCCAACGACGCCATAGAGTGCAATGGCCCTGCCGCGCTCCCAGAGAAGATCGGGAACAGGTTCTTAGAGAACTTTTTGCTTGAATACCCGCACAAAGTCAACAGGAGCCGGTTCCAGGGACAGAGGACAGTAATATCTGCGGGCGCGAAGCGCCTGGTAACTGAACTGTCCTCTGTCATCTGGAATGCGTTCATTCCATCGATGAATGGGGGTACCATGAAAATCCAGACCAAACTATCGTTGCTGGCCGTCTGTAGTTTGTCCGCGCTGGCCATCATTGGCGTCCAGGCCCTGGTGAGCACCTCCACCCTGGGTGAAAACATCGAACGGCTGACCGATGTCGTCATGCCCGCGCAGTCGCATTTGAATCGGGTCAAATATGCCAATTCGGAGATCGAGCAGGCGGTCACCGAAATCGCCGTCTGGGAAACCGATTATTCGGCCAATGCCCGCAAGGAGTTTACCGATATCCTGAGACGCTTCGACCGCGGCTGGACGATTACCTCCGAGGCGCGAAAGCAGTATGTCGAAGTGCCGCGCACGCCGCAAGTGCTCGAAGATACGAAATCGATCCGGGCGCAACTGGTCACGGCCCTGGATTCCTGGAAACTGGAGATCGATCCCATTCGCCCCCTGCTGGAAAAACTCGTTGTCTTGCCGGTTGGCGACACGACGGGGCAAGCGGCGTTGATGGCGCAGGTCTTCGACAATTTCAGAAGGCAGATGAAATCCTATGACGTACAGGCGGCCGCGCTCAACGCGCTGATCGACTTCGAGCAGAAACACGCGCGGCAGATCCGGGAAGCCGACGACGCCCTGGTGCGGAACTTCACGATCTCGCAATTCGTGGTGTTCGGAGTGGCGGTACTCCTGATCCTGGTCATCTCCTGGAGTGTGTTCCGGGCGATCATGAAGCCGCTGAGGCTCACCTGCGACACGATGGAGCGCATCAGCGCCGAAAACGACCTGAGCCATCGGGTCAACCTCCACAGCGAGGATGAAATGGGGCAGTTGGCGACGAGTTTCGACGCGCTGATCGGACGCATACACGACGCGCTGTCTACCGCCAGCAACGACGCTGGCGAGGTGCAGTCCACGGCTTCCGCCGTGGCCGCCGCCGCTTCCCAGGTCGCCGAGAGTTCCGGCAAGCAGGCGGGCGCGACGTCGGCGACGGCCGCCGCCGTCGAACAGATGACGGTGTCGATCAGCAACGTTTCCAGCAACGCCGAGGAAGCCCAATCCCTCGCGCACAAAGCGGGCGAGAATTCCATGCAGGGCGGCGGCATCATCCGGGAAGCCGTGTCCGAAATGGGCGAGATCGCCTCGACCGTCAGCGACGCCAGCCGGGTGATTCATGACCTGGGTGAAGAAACGATGGAGATTTCCAACGTCGTGCAGGTCATCCGGGAGGTCGCCGACCAGACCAACCTCCTCGCCCTGAACGCCGCCATCGAGGCGGCCCGCGCCGGCGAGCAGGGGCGCGGTTTCGCCGTGGTCGCCGACGAAGTGCGCAAACTCGCCGAACGCACCGCGCAATCGACCGGTAACATCAGCGCCATCATCGCCAAGATACAGGCTTCCGCCAACGACGCCGTGGCGGAAATGGAGAAGGTGGTGCAGCGGGTGGATTCCGGCCGGACGCTGGCGGAAAGCGCGGGCGAACGCATGACTTCCATCCAGGAAGAATCGAGCAGGGTTTCCAGCGCGGTGACGGAGATTTCCAACAACCTCAAGGAACAAAGCAACGCCAGCCAAGATATCGCCAAACACGTCGAAAGCATCGCCCAGATGACCGACGAAAACAACGTCGCCGCCGGGGAAGTCTCCTCCAACGCGCTGAGACTCGACCAGCTCGCCAAGGAAACCAGCGCGACGATCGCGGCATTCAAGCTGTGATTCAGGTGACAGGTGGCAGGTGGCAGGGAACAGGTTTTACCGGCGCTTCGCGCCGCAAATCAAATACCCCCGGCAAAGCCGGGGGCTTGATTTGTCATCTCAAAGGCGTTTTCAAAACCGTGAGCCGTTTCGCGGCATAAGCCTTGATATAGGCACAGAAGCGTCGTCCCGGCGTAAGCCGGGACCCAGTTCGTTCGTCAAACTTCCTGGATTCCGGCTTGCGCCGGAATGACGGGATAGAAATAACCGCTGTCGGCACTAAAACGCTTTGAATCACTTCTCAACCCCGCTGCCGCCGACTCATACTCTGTTTCAAACATCTTTTGACGGCCGCAAAGGTCAAACCTTGGGAGTCCCTCGGCATAGCCGGGGGGTTTACTTTTGTTAATTACTGTCACCTGTCACCTGACACCTGACACCTGATACCTGAACCGCAAGCTGGTTCAAGACGACGCTGGCGGCGAGGAAACCGAAGGTGGCGGTGACGCAGACCGACGAGCCGTAGCCGGCGCAGTTGAGTCCGGCGGGGGCTTGGGGGGCGCGGGCGCCGCCCCGTTCCGGATGGCGCACGGGTTCGCTCGAAAACACCGCGGGAACTCCGAATTTCTTCTTGGGATCGCGCGCAAAACCGTATTCCTTGCGTAGCAGGGAGCGCGTTTTCGCCAGCAGAGGATCCTGCACGGTACGCGAAAGATCGCCGATTCCGATCCGCGCCGGGTCGATCTGCCCGCCCGCTCCGCCGGTGCTGACCAGCGGGCGGCCCTGGCGGACGCGGCAGGCGACGATCGCCGC
>JAISQQ010000028.1 GCA_031274075.1 Accumulibacter sp. | reverse complement strand
CGGTCGGAACGGTCGGCCACCAGCAGGCCGTTCAGGTAGGCCTCCGCCTCGGGGTGGCCCCACACGGCGACCAGCTTGGCCAGAATGCGCGGAAAACGCTGTTCGACCCGGCTCGGATAGGCATCGGCTTCTCCGCCGAGATTGGCCAGCATTCTCTCGCGGAGAACCGGAATGTCATAATCCTGACCCATGTCATTCATTTTTTCCTCCTGCGGCGACGGCGTCCGATCCCGGTCCGCGCGGCGAATTCCTGGATGTCGCGCCGCGCCGTTCGCGAATCATCTGGTGATACCGAGAAAATCGCGCTTGCCGATCTCCACTCCGTTCTGGCGCAGGATAGCGTAGGCCGTAACCACGTGGAAATAGAAATTGGGCAGGGCGAATTCCAGGAGGTAGTCCATGCCCTTGAACTTGATCTCACCGCTGCTCAGGGCAAGGACGATGTCGCGCTCCTCGCTGCCGTCGATCTGCGCCGCCGTAAACGTTTCGACGAAGGCGACGGTCTTGGCGACGCGCGCCTGCAGATCCTCGATCGTCTGCTCGTTATCCTCGTATTTCGGATTATCGACTCCCACCAGGCGGGCGACCGCGCCCTTGGCATGATCGCTGGCGATCTGCACCTGCCGGCTGAGCGGGAACATGTCGGCAATCAGGCGGGATTCGGGCAGCACGTTGGCGGCGATCTTCCGCTCCTCCGCGCGCGCCCGCGCCTTGTCGAGAATGGCGCTCAGATTCTTGAGCGTGCGCTCGAAAACGGGAACACTGGCGTGGTACATGGAAATGGTCATGGATGGCACCTCCTCGTAAAAGCACTATGAACTATGGGCCTGTCCCGGCGGGGATCGCAAACGGCGGGCTTCATCGGGGCAGACGCTCATTCTGGCACTATCTCCGGCGCTCCGCCACTGCCCGTCGCGAAGTCTGCAAGAAACCTCCCGGCGATCCATGAGCGGCGCGGCGTGCGGAACGGGCCGCCACGCTGGCTCATGCAAAGACCTCGGAAGGCATTGGCCGGAGCGGACCGATACGGGGACGAAACGACATCCAGGGAATGATGTCCCGGTCGATGTCCACGCCCGGCGCCAGCTCGATCAGTTCCAGGCCGTCGCCCGCCAGCCTGAACACGGCGCGTTCGGTCACGTACAGAACCTCCTGCTTTTGCCTGCGCGCGAAATCGCCGCTGAAGGTGATGCGTTCGACATGATCGACGAATTTTTTCACTTTTCCGGCCTGAATGATCTCGAGCTTCCCGTCGCGGTATTCCAGGCGCGTCCCCACGGCGTCGAAGCTTCCGCAAAAGACGACTTTCTTGGCGTTCTGGGCAATTTCGATAAAGCCGCCCGGACCAATCAGCTTCCCGCCCAGATGGGAAACGTTGACGTTGCCGCGCGCGTCCGCTTCGCCCATTCCCAAAAAGGCGATATCGATGCCGCCGCCGCTGTAATAGTCAAACTGCTCGATCGAGGGCAGTATGGCGTCGGTATTTTGCGCCGCCCCGAAAAGGGCATCGTCGAGCATCCTGCCATTATGGACACCCTGTTCGACGCTCATCCACAGTTGATCGCCGATGCCTTGCTCGGCGATCACCCCGAATATTCCGCCGGGAATCCCGAAGCCGAAATTGAGCGACACCCCCGGCTTCAGTTCGAGCGCCGCGCGCCGCGCGATGATGCGCCGTTCCAGTTTGGCCGGAATATCCGCCCTGGCGGCTTCCAGGCAGGCGCGGCGGCCGCCGCTGACGGTAATGTCGTAGTCCCGTCCGTAAAACTGCCGCTGCCCCGGCGCCGGCACGATGCCATCGACCATGATCCCTGGGATTCTTACGCTTCTCGCATGCAGGCTGCCGGCCTCGACGATCTGGCGCACCTGCGCCAGGACGATGCCGCCGCTGTTGTGAGACGCCAGGGCCATGGTGTGGATGTCCATGTCGATCGCTTCCTCTTCCGGACTGATGTTGCCCCGGCGGTCGGCGTAGGTGCCGCGCACGATCGCCACATCGACCCGGAACGGTTTGTAGCGCAGGATTTCCTTGCCATCGACGTGCATCAGTTCGACCAGCGTTTCCTTGCTGCGCGCGTTGCAGCGCCCTCCCTGCTGCCGGGGATCGACGAAGGTGCCCAGGCCGGAATGCGTGAACAGGCCGGGACGCCCGGCGCCGATTTCCCGCAATAAATGCTGTATGACTCCGGCAGGAAAACAATACGCCTCGATTTTTTCCTCGCGAACGAGTTGCTGCATGCGGGGCGACCAGGTGAAATGCGCGGCGATCACTTTACGCACCAGGCCCTCGTGCGCGAAGCGATTGGTTCCCAAGCTGTCGCGGTCGCCGAGTCCGAACGAATGCACCAGGGTCAAGTCCCGGGGATGGCCCGTATCCAGGAATCGCTTTTCGATCGCGGCAAAAATATCTTCCGCGGAAATCATGCCGGCGCCGTTGCCGCTGATGGCCAGGGTGTCGCCGTCCTTTATCCACTCCGCCGCCTCGGCGGCACTCATGAATTTCGTGTGGCTCATGGCTGTTTTTCCTTCGGTATCAAGCCCGTGTCTGGCCTGGCGTCCCGGCCTGCCAGGACGGGAAGGCTCCTCGCCCTACCCGCATCAACGGTTGACATAGACGGGTTTTCTTTTTTCGATGAAAGCCCGCACGCCCTCCCTGCAATCCTCGGTGCCCGCCGCCTGCGCGACAGCGCTGGCGTGATGCGAACGCAAATCCCCGTGCAGGGTCGCCAGCACGCCCTTGATCAGCGCCATGGCCGACGGAGCGTTGGCCAGCAAGCGCTCTATCCACGCGGCGAGCTGCCCGTCCAAATCGCTCTCGTCTTCCGCCAGTCCGGTCACCAGCCCCCATTCGTGCGCTTGGCTTGCGCTGATGGGCGAAGCGAGCAATAAAACGTGGCGCGCCCTTGCCGGGCCGATCATTTCCGCCAGCCGGCTCGTTCCCATCCAACCGGGAATCATGCCCAGCGTGGCTTCCGGATTTCCAAGCTTCGCGGTTTTCACCGCCATACGGAGATCCGCGGCCAGGGCCAATTCCAGCCCGCCGCCGAGCGCATGGCCGGTAATCGCCGCAATGACCGGTTGGGGAAGATTCGCGATCCGCTCGAAGACATCGATTCCGCGCAGGATCCAGTCGCGCCCCATATCGTGCGGACTCATGCTCCCCCACGCCTCGATGTCGCCTCCGGTGCAGAAGAAGCGCCCTCTGGCGCGCAGCACGACGACCCGGGTATTTCGCTCTCCCCGCAGTTCCTCGGCGATCTTCCCGAGTTGGTCGAGCATCGGCAGATTCAAGGCATTGCCCTTCTCCGGCCGATTCAGGATGATCTCGGCCCACGACACGCCTTCCTTTGAATGGCGTTCGCACAGTATTTCCTGTCCCATTTCTTGAATCACCTCTATCGAATTCGGAGACGCCCGCGCACCTCCGGTTTTCAATCATCCTTCGCTTCCATGATGAACCGATACGGGTACAGGATCTATGGTGGCTTCGCATACGTCCATTTTTTCCACGGAGTCTGGTTCATGCCCGTCGCCGATTTCATGCCGAAAACCCGCTCTTTCGCTGTTTTGCTTGCATTTTTCTGTCTTTTGGCTAAGACTCATAAGGTTGTTTGTGGTGTATGGCAAATACGTGAACGTGAGCAAGATGGAAAAAAACAGCCGCAGCATCTTTTCGACCGGATGGCAAGCAATCTGGCCCGATTCTTGCTACACACACACACACACACACACACACACACACACACACACACACACACACACACACACAGGCATCGCCCCTCATCCGCGCCCGAATCGAGTCGCAGCGCGGCTTTTGGCGTTTGCCTCCGGCCCGCGACAGGGAACAGGAAGCGTAGGGCGAAAAAGCGAAGTGTTTTCCGCCGGGACAAGCGTCGAAAACCCCTCCTGTCCTCCCTGTATCCGGGGAAGGAGCAGGCGCGGGCGCGTCATGGCGAAGTTCATCCAGCGGCGGCCTTGCGTTGCGCTTCGAATTTGAACTCGCCGCGGGTGGGATGGGCGGGTAAGGGCGAAAGACGAGGATGTAATGGACACCA
The DNA here is from genome assembly GCA_031274075.1 of Accumulibacter sp. Classification (GTDB taxonomy): domain Bacteria; phylum Pseudomonadota; class Gammaproteobacteria; order Burkholderiales; family Rhodocyclaceae; genus Propionivibrio. The sequence continues at coordinate 14,252 of JAISQQ010000028.1, read as the reverse complement.
TCGGCAAAAACAAGATACTTGCGGTCTGCAGAAGCAAGATACTCATTGTGGATGACAACCCCATCAACTTGAAGATGGCAAGGAACATCCTGATGGGCAATTATGACGTTTTCACAGTTCCCAACGGGGAGAAAATGTTCAGGTTTCTGGAAGATATCCATATCCGTCCCGACCTGATTCTGCTCGATATACTCATGCCGGAAATGGGCGGGTATGAGGTGATAAAAAAAATGAAAGCCATCCCCGGAATAAAGGATATCCCTGTCATATTCCTCACCGCGAAATCGGACGCGGCGAGTGAACTGGAAGGACTTTCGCTGGGGGCCGTGGACTATATCATAAAACCGTTTTCTCCCCCGCTCTTGTTGAAGCGGATCGAACTGCACATGCTGGTCGAATCGCAGAGGAAGGCGCTGCAACATTTCAACGCCAACCTGAAACACATGGTGAACAAGCGGACGGAGGAAGTCTTGAATCTCCAGAACGCGATCCTTTCCACCGTCAGCAACCTCGTTGAATGCAGGGACGACGTCACCGGGGAGCACGTTCTCCGCACCGCGCGCACCTTGCGCCTGCTGACCGGGGAGATGCTCCGGCTCGGCGTCTACCGCGAGGAATTGCAGTCGTGGGACATCGAGCTGCTGGTGCAGTCGTCGCAGCTCCACGACGTGGGAAAAATATCCATCCGCGACAGCATCCTCCTGAAGCCCGGAAAGCTGGACGAGAAGGAATTCAACGAGATGAAGAAGCACGCCATGTTCGGGGAGGCGATCATCGACACCATGCAGCACACCACCAAGGAGAACGCGTTTTTGATCCATGCGAGGATCATGGCCGGAGCGCATCACGAAAAATGGGACGGTTCCGGTTATCCGCGGGGGCTGGCCGGCGAAAACATCCCCTTGCAGGGACGCCTGATGGCCATCGCCGACGTCTATGACGCGCTGGTCTCCGAACGCCCGTATAAAAAAGCGTTCCCGCGCGAGCAGGCCGTGCGTATCATCATGGAATCCTTTGGCAGCCAGTTCGACCCCGCCCTCGCCGAAGCTTTCACCGCCGTGGCCGTCCGCTTCTCGGAGGAAGAGACCCGGGCCTTGCGGCATTGAAGAAAACGCCGGAAAAGAGTTTTCCGGGAAAGAGAAGCTTTGTGGAAATTTTATTTGCGGCCAGCGAGGCGCATCCGTTTTTCGTTTCGGACGGCCCCGGCGTCATGGCGGGGCGTCTGCCGGTTGCCCTGCGGGGGCGGCGCGCGCCGGTCCGCGCGGTGCTGCCGCTGTATGGGGAATTGGAGGAAAAATGGCGCGGGAAGCTGAAATTCGTCACCAGCTTCGTGGTTCCCGTCGGCTGGCGCAACCAGTATTGCGGCCTGTTCGAGCTTGGCTGGCGGGACGTGACATGGTATTTCCTCGACAACGAATATTATTTCAAGCGGCAGGGACTCTACGGTTTTTACGACGACGGCGAGCGCTTCGCGTTTTTTTCGCGCGCCATTCTCGAAATGCTCCGGCACATTGACTACGCGCCGGACATCATCCATTGCAACGGATGGCAGACGGCTCTCGCGCCGGTGTACCTGAACCTGTATTACCGGCAGATGGACAAGTTCGCCCATGTCAGGACGATATTCACCATCCACGACATCCGCCGGCAATACACGGCGGGCGACGACATACTGGAAGGAACCTTCGGCATTGGCCGGAAAAACCTGCACGTGCTGGAATACGGCGGGCTCGTCAACCTCACCAAAGGAGCGATAGAGGCCAGCGATCTGGTCAACACGGTTTCTCCCGCTTACGCGATCGAACTGCTCGATCCGGCGACAGGCTGCGGGCTGGACGACTTCCTGCAAAAAAAGCGGCATAAAATCCACGGGATTCTCAACGGCATCGATCTCGGCGAGTACAACCCGGTATCGGACCCCCACCTCCCCGCCAATTACGGGGCAAATGATTTCAGGAAGGGCAAGGAAATCTGCAAGAAAGCCCTGCGCAAGGAACTCGCGCTGGAGGATACCGGCGCGCCCCTCATGGGCATGGTGAGCTCCTTTACGGAGGACAGCGGATTCGACCTCGTCCCGCCGGTGGCGGAGAAGCTTCTCGCCGGCGGCGTCCAGCTTGCCGTCCTGGGCCGCGGCGCGGAAAAATACGAAGGCTTCTTTGAGGAACTCGCTTCCTTCCGCCGCGGCTCGTTCGGATTTCACGCCGGCTTTTCGACACGGCTGGAGCACATGGTATACGCCGGCAGCGACATGTTTCTGATGCCCAGCCAAACAGAGCCTTGCGGATTCGAACAGATGGCGGCGCTTCGCTACGGAGCCATTCCCGTGGCGCGTGAAACGGGCGGCTTGCGCGATACCGTCCATGACGACGGCGGCGAGGCGGGCAACGGCTTCACTTTCTCCGCGTACGATTCCCAGGATATGCTGTCGGCGTGCCTGCGCGCGAAGGCCGCGCGCCAGGACGACGAGCGATGGACGGAACTGATCCGGCGGGCCATGCGCTGCGACAACGGTTGGCTGGGCTCCGCGGAAAAATACATGCGCCTGTACCGGCAGGCAATGAAGCTTTGGTAGGGAGGCCTCATCCCGTGGCGCGCCCTTGAAGGGACGGCGGAAATGGAACTCATGAAGACACTCATATGGAAAAACATCAAGGAGCTGCTGGCTGTATTCATGGCTTTTGCGATGATGGTGACCATCAGCGGCCTGTTTGTGGTCGATATCGTGCAAAACGACATGGAGGCCAACGCGCGGGAAATCCTTACGACGGCGGAAACGCGGATCATGTCCAAATTCAGGGAGGTCGAGGTGACCACGCTGCAGGCGGTCATCTCCATCCGCAACCGTCTTGAAAGCAATCAAAGCAAGGAGGAAATCGAGTACTACATGCACACGGTCAATGTCGGGCTGTCGCCCGACAGCGGGGACAGCCCGACGAGCCTCATGTTCATGGGCGGGTATATTCGCAACGAGATGTATGTCGGCCTCGAGTGGACGCCCGCGGCGGATTACAAGCCGTTGGAGCGCCCCTGGTACATCGCCTCGCGCGAAGCCGCCGGGGGAATGGCGTTTTCCGGCCCGTATCCGGACGCGCGCACCGGGAGCATGGTCATCTCGTTTTCCAAGAACATATCCGTCGATAACGGGCCGGACTACGGCGTGCTGTTCTGCGATATGAACCTGTCCGAAATCACCAACTACATCGCCTCGCTGCAATCCCCCGCCGGGGGGTACGGCATGCTGACGACAGGCGACGGCACCATCGTTTCGTATCCGGACGAATATTTCTTTGGCAGGTCGATAGAGGAAATCAGCGACATTCACAGGGATGTCATCAAGAAGCTGATTTCCGAGCGGCCGGAGTATATTTCAAACATAAACATCACCAACAGCAAAGGCGAGGCGATGGTTGCCTTTTTCAAGAGGATGAGCAACGGCTGGTATGTGGGCATATCGACGCCGGTCAACAGCTATTACCGCTCAACCTACGTCCTGGTGACGGTTCTTTCGCTCATGGGGCTGGGAATGGCGGTATTCCTCAGTGTCGTCCTTATTCGCCTGAGCCGGGACAAAGTGCGCTCGGAGGAAGAAAACATCGGCAAGTCGGCCTTTCTCGCGAGGATGAGCCACGAAATACGCACCCCGCTGAACACGATCATGGGAATGTCCGAGCTCATCATGCGCAAGGAGATTTCCCATGACATATTCGATTACATTTCCGTCATCCAGCAGGCCGGGAGCAACCTGCTGGCGATCATCAACGATATCCTCGACTTCTCCAAGATCGAAGCCGGCCAGATGAACATAGTCTTTGAAAAATACTATGTCGCTTCTTTCATCAACGACGTGGTCAATGTGATTCGGGGGCGCCTGATGGGCAAGCACCTCGAATTCGCCGTAAAGGTAGACAGCCATATCCCGGCGCGCCTGATCGGCGATGAAGTCCATACCAAGCAGATCGCGCTGAACCTCTTGAGCAACGCGATCAAGTACACGCAGTCCGGCCACGTCACTTTCGACATGAACTTCGAGGAGACCGGCGACGGCTGCGTCCGCCTTGTGTTCACCGTCGCGGACAGCGGCATCGGCATAAAACAGAAGGATATGGACAAGCTGTTCCGGGATTTCGTGCGGGTGGAAAACTCCAAGGTGCGGACGATAGAGGGCACCGGGCTTGGCTTGTCCATAGCGCGCAGCTATTGCCGCGCCATGGACGGGGATATTTCCGTTACCAGCACCTACGGCGTCGGCTCGATATTCACGGCGACGGTCATCCATATGCTGGACGCGGAGAGCGCCGAGGAAAAACTGGCGCGGGTGGACGGCCCGGAAAAATTGCGTGTGCTGGTATTTGAAGAAAGGCTCATTTACCTGAATTCCCTTGTTTACGCGCTGACCAATCTCGGCGTGAATCCGGTAAGCGCGCGAAGCCTGGCCGAGTTCAACAGGGAGATGGAGAGCAACGCCTACGACTATGCCTTCCTTCCCGCCAGGCACTTCATCGACTGCGTCTATTTCACGGAGAAAAGCAACCGGACAAAGCTGGTAAGCATGGTCGAGCTGGGGGACGTTCCCCCCATGAGGGACATCAGCTATATCACCATGCCGGTGCTTTGCCTGGGCGTCGCCAATATTCTCAACGGCGCGGGAAGCGAAACCGGGGAAAAACGCCGCCTGAATTTCCAGGTGTCGGACGTGAAGGTGCTGGTGGTGGACGATATTTCGACCAATCTCCGGGTGGCCAAGGAATTGCTGGCCTTCTACGGCATGGACGTCCATACCTCCATGAACGGGCCGGACGCGGTGAATCTCGCGCGTTCGAACCGCTATGCCATGATCTTCATGGATCATATGATGCCCGGCATGGACGGACTGGAGGCGACGGCTCTCATCCGCGCGATCGATAAAAACGACGTGTATTACCGGGATGTGCCAATCGTCGCGCTGACCGCCAACGCGATCTCGGGACAGCGCGAAATGTTCCTGCAAAACGGAATCAACGACTTCCTGGCGAAACCCATCGAGATGGAAAAGCTGGAAGCCATCCTGCAAAAGTGGCTTCCCGCGGAAAAGCTGATTTATGCGCCGGACGAGGCTGACGACGATATGTTCGCGGCGCCGGATTCGCCGGAGACACTGGAAATCGAAGGCGTGTCCGTCAGTTCGGGACTGGTCAATTCCGGCGGTTCGCTTGCGGCATACATGGATATCCTCCTGGATTTTTGCACGGACGCCGACGAACGCGCGGAACAAATCGAGAAAAGCGCGGAAACCGGGGATGTTCACCTGTACATGATATTGGTACACGCGCTGAAGAGCGCTTCCCGCAACGTCGGGGCCATGGAATTCGGCGATTTCGCGGCGCGCATGGAGGAAGCGGCGCAAAACGGAGAGGCGGACAGGATCGCCAATGAAACCGGAAAGCTGCTGGAAAACCTGCGCGCCCTGACGGACGGCATCCGGGAAGCACTCGAACGGCAAACATCCGGGGGCAACCCAAATGAGGACATGGATCTGGCCGGGCTGCACCTCGAAGAGATGAAAACAGCCCTGATCGGCATGGATATCACCAAGGTGAATCATCTGATGCGGCAATACATCGAAATGCCGTTGAGTCCCAATGTCGGAAAGGCTTTGTCGCAAATCGAACACCACATCCTGATGTTCGAGTACGACGAAGCCATTGAAAAAATCGATTCTCTCATGGCGCGTAATCAACAAGCGGGCGGCGGCGCATTTCCCGCGGGCCGGATTGACGTCTGAAACAGGATTGACGTTTCTCTTCGGCCAGGTTAGCGCAAGTGGAGATCGGCATCGTCTGGAGAGGATATGATGAAGACAAGAATTACGGCCACGGAAAAATATCTCTATATCGGTTGTCTTCTGCTTTGCGGCATCATCATCTTCGGCGCGGTCATATCCACCACCACCGCGCAAATCCTGAAGCAGCAGTTGGGCAACAAAGCGCTCGGCATCGCCTCCGCGGTAGCCGCGATACTGGAGGAACAGCCAAAGGAATATCGGGAGTTCATCGAAACGCTGGACACCCGCAGCGAATTCTATATCCGGTCCAAGGCGCTGATAGAGAAGATACGCGCCAGCAACGAGGGCAACATCGCCTTCATCACCGTGGAGGTCCGCGTTTCGGAGAATGAAGTGATGTATCCGCTCATTGGTGAAAAGGAGGGTACGGAGACCTATTCCCCGCCGGGCACTGTCGAGTCGTTTACCGTCACGCGGCGTCGCGCCTATGACACCCGGAAAGCCGTGACAGGTGATTTCGTAACCACGAAATGGGGTACGCTGCTATCCGCCTACGTGCCGGTGTTCGACAAGCGCAATGGAGAATTCATAGGCCTGGTCGGCACGGATATTTCGATAGAGCAGTACCACGCGGTGCTGTGGAGGATGCTTGCCATCATCCTGGCCAGTGCCGTTTCCATAGCGGCCCTGATCTACTTTCTTGTCCGGCTCGCCAAGGCCAAAATCAGGGCGGATGCGGAAAACATCAGCAAAACGTCCTTCCTTGCCCAGATGAACCACGAGATGCGCACGGCGATAAATACCATCCTGGGCATGGCGGAAGTATTGATGCGCAAAAAGAACGCGCCCCAGGACGTGCTCGATGACCTTTCCGTCATATATCAGGCAGGCAAGGCTCTTTCGACGCTGGTCGGCGACATCCTCGATTTCTCCAGAACCGCCCAGCTTGGACAGCCGGACAAGTTATCGTCCTCCGCCGCGCATCCCGCCGACGCGAAGGAGGAAATTCCTTTTTCAGCGCCGGAGGCAAGGGTGCTGGTCGTAGACGATATTTCCGTCAATTTGCGCGTCGCCCAGGAATTGTTGAAGCTGTATGGCATAAGCAATGTCCAGACTTGCCTGAGCGGTCCGGAAGCGATAGCGTTCGCGCGCTCGGAGAAATACGATCTCGTCTTCATGGATCACATGATGCCCGACATGGACGGCATGGAGACCACCGCGCTCATCCGCGCGCTCGAAACGGGGGATGGGTATTACAAGAGCCTGCCGATCGTCGCGCTGACCGCGAACGCGGTTGCCGGAAACCGCGAAAAATTCCTGCGCGGAGGCATGAATGACTTTTTGTCCAAACCCATCGACATGCAAAGACTGACCGCCGTTTTAAGGCAATGGCTCCCGGAGGAAAAGCAGATAGAAAAAAGCGCGGGCGCAAAAGACCTGGCCGCGGCGGAAAACACTCCACCCGACATCGAGATTCCGGGCGTCAACGTTGAAAACGGCTTGCGCAACACGGGCGGCTCGTTCCCGGTTTATCTCGACATGCTCGAAACCTTTTGCGCGGACGCCGAGGATCGCGCGGGCAAGATAGAAGCCTGCGCCAGGGACGGCAACATTGCCCTTTACGGGACGCTGGCCCACGCGCTGAAAAGCGCGTCCCGCATCATAGGAGCGGATGATTTCGCGGATTTCGCCGCGCAAATGGAGAAGGCCGCGGCGAATGGCGACAGCACCGGAGAGCGCACCGGAGACAGCACCGCTATCATCGAAAAAACGCCGGATTTCCTGCGCAGGCTGACCACCCTGACCGGCGCGCTGCGTTCCGCTCTTGCCCGTCATTCGGCGGATAGATATCCAGAGAAAGGCGAAACCCTCGCGCCAAAGCCGTGGCAGTGGGAAGTCTTGCGCAACGCCATCTCCGACAGGGACATACAAACCGTAAACAAGTTCCTCACGGAATACGCCGCCCGCCCCCTGCCCCCGGACGTCAAAAGAACCTTGAGCGAGGTCGAAGACGATATCCTGCAATTCGAATACGACGCGGCCATCAAGAAAGTTGAAACGCGGCTAAACCAGGACAAGACATCGACAAAGCAAACGGCGCCATGAAAACCGGACGAGCGGATTCGACAGGACAAGACCCGCGCGACGACAACCGGAAAATGCTTTCGATCGTTTTACGTTAGTGCGGACGGCGACTGTTTTCATCCCGCCGTTCCTTTGTTCGCCGGAATCCGGAAATCATCTGTATAGAAACTGGCTCGGAGCTTCGAGATCCGAGTATATTTTGCTGTGATAAAGCGCCGATACGAACTTGCGCCATAGGAGATCGGGTTCCTCCAGGCTGAAGCCGTAGAATCCGTCGGAGCCGTTGTTGTTGCCGCGCAGCGCCTGGGAGCGTATGCGGGAAATGTCGTTGCGCCCGAGCTGTACGATCGTATCGAACCAGGTATTCAGCGGAAGCGGCTTGTTGGCGCGGGCCTGGAAGCCGTACTTCGACACTTCGATGACTTCGATGGGAATTCCCTGGTCTTCTTTCATTCCCTGCGCGACGAGCTTCGCCGGGCACCTTACCGAGAAACGATCATGGTTCCTGATTGGAATGTTGTCGGCTGCGGTCGAGAGTTCCGGAAGAACCGCTTTATATTCGGGCAGATCGTAGATGGTATGGAGCAGTATTTTCTTCCTCGTGCTCAGATTCCGGAAGGTATCGGTTTTAACGTTGAAAAAATAGTCGATCAGATTCGGCGTCAATACCGGATCATTGGTGGTATAGAAGCGCCGGTTCGGGAATTCGATATTGGGCAGCTTGACTTGTGTGAAGTAGGCATAAAGATTCCGGCGCGGCGGTTTCGAGGCGTAGTGCTTGCGAAAGATCTCCGGCGCTTCCTTGAGATCGAGCGTCGCGCCGACGGCTGGAGCGCCATTCACGAAATCGTAGTTTTCCACGACGTTCGCCGAAAGCCGCTGGAAGAACAGGAGCGACTCATACATTTCGATGTGCCCGGGATTGACGGCAATGACGAGGTGCCGCGTATCGAAGAAGGTCGTGCAATATTCGTACATGAACTTCATCAGCGGGAACAGGACACTGCCCCCGGTTTTGCGAAAACTCTTGTGCACCGCGAGCGCCGATACTTCGGCAATCAGCCCTTTCTTTTCTCCGACGGCGCTCAGGTCGAATATTTTCTGTAGTGGAACGCCGAGAACGCTCTCGCGGATCAATGAAATGGTTCCTATCACTTTGTCGTCGTACTTGGCGCAAAGCGTGGTCGTGGTCGGCAAGGCGTGATATATCGTCACGCGCATTCCGGACGGATGAGGCTTCATGAAGCCGCTTTCCACGTAGACATCGTGCAAGAGCCTGAAACAGGCCTCGAGCTCTTCCTGGGTCTCGGCGATTTTCAGCACCAGCCGGGGATTCGGAGACAGGTTGCAGTCGACGAAAGAGCGAAATACCCTGAAGCGCCGATTCTTGGGCAGCCACGGGATCATTTTCCTCGTCGCATGGTGCATGACGCTGCGCGCGGCCAAACGGATTTTTTTCAACATCTCGTGTTTCCGTACCCTTGAAATTCCGGCTTCATCGCGCTACCCGCGCCGCCGAGACAAAGACCAGGCATAAAGGGCCGCCTCTCGTGTTCATTGCTGAAGCAATTCCTGTAGATAAACGACGGGGATGGCGTAGCTTATTCCCGATGGATGGGAAAGCACGCTCTCCTTTGTCTCCTTGACGAATACCATGTTGATGATGCCGACGACTTCTCCGCTTTCCACATTCAAAAGCGGTCCTCCGCTGTTGCCGGGATACGCCGTGCCGTCGAGCTGATAGACGTTGAAGCTTCCGCTCTTCAGGCGCCGGATCTCTTTTTCGGTGAGTTGCCGCGCGTTCGCGCCCGGCAACGCGATGGGCGTGATCGCCGAAACGATGGCGCGATGCGTGACCGGCGTCAGGCCAAGAACCGCGCCTATCGGGAAACCGATGAAGGCGACTTCCTGCCCTTCCCTGACGGCTTCCCTGCCGAGGGAAATCGGCGGCAGCGGCGAACCTTCTATTTTCAGCAAGGCCAGGTCACGGGATCGGTCGACGCTGAACAACTTCGCCGCCCGTTGCCGCGACTCGCCATTTCCCGTGGGAATCCGCACCACCAGGGTTTCGCCGCCCGAGGCGGACAAGGACTCCGGAACGACGTGGGCGTTGGTCGCGACCAGGTTTCCTTCTCCCAGGACGAAACCCGTCCCGCGCATGCCGAAAGCGGGACTCCGGGTGCGGTCGAAGGTGCCGACGGCGACGATCGACGGTTTGACGCGCTGGATCATTTCGGGCAGCGCGGACCAAGCGCTTGCCGGAAACGCGAACGCCAGCGCGATGGTCAGCGTTTTGCTGGCGAATTCGCGTCGAAGTCGGTCGTATGGCATCGACTACCCCTATAGCCGCTTGTTGACGCGGCGAATATGCGGAAGCTCCGGCGAGGGACCGGTGACTCGCGGATCGAACGGGTGCTCGTTTTTCTGGAAAAGGCGCAGTATCCGGACAACGTAGCCGCGCGTTTCCATGTAGGGCGGAATCCCGCGATAGCGGTTGACCGCGCCCTCCCCCGCGTTGTACGCGGCGGCCACCAGGGAAACGTTGCCTTCGAAATACGCCAGCAGCCAGCGCAGATAGGCCATCCCGCCGCGGATGTTCTGTTCCGGATCGAACGGCCTCCTGACATTGAAACGCGCCGACGTTTCGGGGATCAATTGCATCAGACCCTGCGCGTTTTTCGACGACACCGCGGCGGGCTGGAAATTCGATTCCGCGCGAATGATGGCCATGACCAGCTTCGGACTGACCCCGTACTCGGGCGCCAGCTTGCGCACCAGCCGGTATATCCTCTGGTGCGTGGGGTTGTCCGTGCGGAACACGTAATCGTCTTCGATCGGTTTAATCACCGGATTCATGCATTCGGGCAGGGGGGCCGCCGTTTCGCCGACAAAGCGCAGCATTTTCCGGGAGTGTTCGTGCCCCTGCCGCGCGGCCAGCTGGAAGAACGCCGAGGCAAGCTCATCGTTACGCTCGACACCGCGCCCGTTGGCATACATCCATCCCAGGCTGAACTGCGACTCCGCGTCGCCGTAGCGCGCGCCATCGCAATAAAGACTGAGCGCGCGCTGGATATCCGCGGGAACTCCTTCCCCGAACTCGTAGGAGCGCGCTTCCCTGCGCAACAGCTCGAGTACTTCCGGACGCAAGGACGGTACGGGATTTTCCGCCGCCAGCAGGGAAAGGCAAAGCGGCATGAGCAGCAGCCCGGCCCACACCGCCAGCAAGCGAGGCTCGACGCGGCGCGCCGTCGCGATCATGCTCCGGACCCTCCGGCCCCGGCAACCGGCGCGGCCGGCGAAAACCGCGACAGATACCAGGGCATGGCCAGGCGCAGGCCATCGGCCAACCGATGCGCCGGCGCATAGCCGAGCAGGCGCGCGGCCTTGGAAATATCGGCCTGCGAATGGCGCACGTCGCCGGCGCGAAAATCGCGGTACGACGGCCCGGCCACCCGATAACCGGGACGGTGGATGAGCAAGGCGTCGCGCAGCATCCCGAACAGCGTGTTCAGGGAAGTGCGTTCATTGACGGCGACGTTGTAGATCTGGTTTATCGCTGCCGGATTCTCGCTCGTCGCCGCCAGGAGATTGGCTTGCACGGCGTTGGCCACGAAGCAGAAATCGCGGCTCGTTTCCCCGTCGCCGTAGATCGGCACGTCTTCGCCGAGCAGCATCGCCCGCGTCCAGCGCGGAATCACCGCGGCGTAGGCGCCTTCCGGGTCCTGGCGGGGGCCGAAGACGTTGAAATAACGCAATCCGACCGACTCCAGGCCATAACAGCGGGCGAACACATCGGCATACAATTCGTTGACCAGCTTGGTCACCGCGTAGGGCGACAGCGGACGGCCGATGTTCTCCTCGACCTTGGGCAAGGCCGGATGGTCGCCGTAGGTCGAACTCGAAGCGGCATAGACGAAGCGTTTCACCCCGGCGTCCCTGGCCGCCACCAGCATGTTGAGGAAACCGTCGACGTTCGCCGCGTGGGTCGTCTGCGGATCGGCCAGCGAACGTGGAACCGATCCCAGGGCCGCCTGATGCAGGATGTAGTCGACTTCCCGGCAGGCCGCGCGGCAATCGTCCGGCTGGCGAATATCGCCTTCGATGAAAAGGAATTTCCGCCATTGCGCGGGCGTCACCGAATCGCGAATCTCGTCGAGATTGCGCGCGTATCCGGTCGCGAAATTATCCAGGCCCACGACCGCTTGATCGAGTCCGAGCAAGGTCTCGACGAGATGCGAGCCGATAAAGCCGGCGCAGCCGGTCACCAGCCAGCGCGCCGGCCGCGCTGGCAAGGCTTGTCGAAGCCGCTCGTAAGCAGTCACAGACGCCACACGGTGATTCCTTGTTTTTTCAGTTGCGCTTCGTCGAACTGGCTTTTCACGTCCGCCAACACGCCCCCCGGCCGCAATTTTTCCAGGTAGCCGGAAACGGGCCGGTCGCGGAACGCCTGGTGCGCCACTGCGGCGACGATCGCCACCGCCTGCGGCAGTTCCTCCCAAGGCGTCAGTTCGACGCCGTATTCGCGCTTGGCCTGGCGCGCGTCCGCCACCGGATCGTGAACGATCACGCGCGCGCCGTAGGACTGCAATTCACGGATGACGTCGATGACGCGCGAGTTGCGCAGGTCGGGACAGTCTTCCTTGAAGGTCAGGCCGAGCACGGCGATCGCGGCGTCCTTGAGCTTCCAGCCGTTGCGCACGAGATTCTTGACCGTTTGTTCGGCGATGAACTTGCCCATCCCGTCGTTGATCCGGCGCCCCGCCAGGATGACCTCCGGGTGATAGCCGAGCATCTCCGCCTTGTGCGTCAGGTAGTAGGGGTCCACGCCGATGCAATGGCCGCCGACCAGTCCCGGCTGGAAAGGCAGGAAATTCCATTTGGTTCCCGCCGCCTTGAGGACTTCCAGCGTATCGATGCCGATGCGGTCGAAGATGATGGCCAACTCGTTCATCAAGGCGATGTTCAGGTCGCGCTGCGTGTTTTCGATGACCTTGGCCGCCTCCGCGACCTTGATGCTCGACACCGGATGCACCCCCGCGGCGACGATGCCCGCGTACATTTCCCGGACGCGCTCGAGGGTCTCCGGCGTGTCGCCGGAGACCACCTTGACGATCTTGGTCAGTGTGCGTTCCTTGTCGCCCGGGTTGATCCGCTCCGGCGAATAGCCGACGAAGAAATCGCGCTTCCATTCCAGCCCGGATTCCCGCCCGATGATCGGGATGCACACTTCCTCGGTCGCTCCGGGATAGACCGTCGACTCGAAGACGATGGTCGCGCCGCGCTTGAGGTTTCTTCCCACGGAACGCGACGCGCCGATCAGCGGGCCAAAATCCGGCTGATGCGCTTCGTCGACGGGCGTCGGCACCGCCACCACGATGAAGTCGGCTTCCGCCAGCGCGCCCGGATCGTCTACGAATTCGAGGCGCGCCGCCGCCTCCAGGCTCTCGCGGCTGACTTCGCCCGTGGGATCGATGAATCGCCGGTAACTGGCGATCTTGTCCGCGGAAAGATCGAAACCGATCGTCCGCCATTTTTTGCCGAATTCCACGGCCAAGGGTAAACCCACATAGCCCAGGCCCACCACGGCGACTGTCGTCATGCCCATTTCCTTTTCGCTCTATCGAATGCCCTGCAGCAGCTCGCTGACCTCGCGGCTCTTGGAAAACCGGTTGCCGAGCATGTTCAGTTCGATGAGCATCGACTTCGCTTCCGCGGTGTTTCCGGCCTTGACCAGCGCGCTGGCGAGATTGAACTGGATCGTCGGATTGTCCGGAGCGAGGGATCTCGCCGCGCGCAGCAATTCGATGCCTCGGTCGAGATCGCCCTGGGTCACCAGCAGCGCGCCGAGGGTATCGGCGATGTTCGCCTGGTCCGGAGCCAGCCTGTAGGCTTTTTCCGCCAGTTCGAGCGCCTTCGGATCCTTGTTTTGCGCCATCACCCAGGCCAGGTTGTTCAACAGCGCCGGGTTGTCGGGCTGGGCGTCCAGCAGGGTGCGGTAGTGCCGGATCGCCATCGGGAAATCACCGCGGGCGGTCGCCGATTCGGCCAGGTAGAGGCGGAAGCGCTGATCCTCGGGATGTTCCTTCAGCCAACTGGCGGCAAACTTGTCCGCCTCACCGCGAACGTTCTGCGCCAGCAGCGTGGCGTGGAGACCCATCGCCAGCTCGTTCGCCCCGGTTTGCTTGATTCCGTTGCGATAGGCTTCCGCTGCTTCTTTCCATGCCTTGCCGACGATATGGCAATCGCCTTCCAGGAGATAGCCCACCGGATTCCTGGGGAACTGCCGCTGGACGTTGCGCGCCGTCGCCACGGCACTGGCCACGCGCCCGGCGTCCAGATCCAGCATGATCATGCCGCGCTGCGCCTCGACCGAATCGGGCTTGATCGACAGCGCCCTGCGCAGGCT
>JAISQQ010000276.1 GCA_031274075.1 Accumulibacter sp. | reverse complement strand
CCGCCTCTCGCGGTCACGCAAACACCAAAAACCAATTCGCCAACCTAAGGCTGAAACCTCTGTCGGATTTTGGAGCGCAGCATGATCACCATCAAGGAACTTGCCAAGATCGCCGGCGTTTCCCGGGGCACCATCGACAGGGTCGTCAACCGGCGCGGGCGGGTGGACAAATCGGTCGAGGCGCGCATCTCCAAAATCATCGACGAGTACGGCTACAAGCCGAACAAGGTCGCCAGAGCTCTCGTCAACCGGAAAAAGCTTTACGTCGTCGGCGTCATCTCGGCCTCGGTGAATAACGTATTCTTCCGGGACATCGTCGAGGGAGTGCGCCGGGCCGAAGCCGAAATGAAGGAGTTCGGCGTGTCCCTGCGCTACCGGGAGGTCGCCAGGTTTTCCGTCCCGGATCAGCTTGCCTGCATCGACGAAATGTTGGAAGAAGGCATCGACGCTCTGGCCATCAACCCCATCAACGACGAGGCGATTCGCGGCCGGCTGAAGGAAGCGGACAGACGGGGCATTCCGGTAATCACCTTCAACTCGGATATCGAAGGCACCGACCGCCTGGCCTACATCGGCTGTGACTACCAGAAGACCGGCAGGATCGCGGCCGGGTTGGTGGCGGTTTCCTGCCGGGAAAAAGCCAACATCGCCGTGGTCATCGGCTCCATGAAGAGCCTTGGGCACCATCTGCGAGTGCAGGGTTTTTGCGACGAAATAAAGAAATATTCCGGTCTCCAGGTGGAGCGGGTCGTCGAGATGTACGACGACGAATCCACCTCCTGCGAAAAAGTGCGGGAACTGCTGGCTGAAGCCGGCGAGGTGGATGCCTTCTTTTTCGCCGCCGGCGGCAAGGAAGGCGGACTCAGGGCGATTCGGGAGTCGAGGGATGGGAACTGGCCCCGCATCGTCACAGTGGACATCGATCCCTTTACCGCCTCCTGCTTGCGGGAGGGGCTCGTCTTCGCCACCGTCTGCCAGCAGCCGTTCGTGCAGGGGTATGAGCCGGTGAAACAGCTTGCCCATTTCCTGCTGTACGGCGAGAAACCGGAGAGGGCCATCCAGTATACCCAGGCGGAAATCGTGATCCGCCAAAGCATCTCATAAAGCAACTAAGGCTAATTCGTTCATCCGGCATGCAAGGGGACTGACATGACGACTTTATGCAACATTCCGGAGGTGAAGTTCGGCGTGGTCGGCGTGTCGCGCGACTGTTTCCCGGCGAGCCTGACCCGCTCGCGGCTGGACGCTCTGGCGGAATTTCTCAAGAAGAAAAGCGTCAAGGCTTATATCTGCCGCACGGTCGTCGAAAACGAATCCGACGCGCTGGCGGCTCTCGGGGAACTGGCTGAAAACGGCGTCAATGCGCTTCTCGTCTATCTCGGCAACTTCGGCCCCGAATCCCCGACCACCCTCCTCATGAAGAAATTCGGCAATCCCTGCATGGTCGCCGCCGCCGCCGAAGAGGACAAAAAGGTTTTGATGAATGACCGGGGCGACGCCCTGTGCGGACTTCTCAACAACTCGTACAACCAGAAACTGCGCGGCATAAAATCATACATTCCCCAATACCCGGTGGGTTCTCCCAAAGAGATCGCCGATCAGGCGGCCGGCTTCATCGACATCGCCCGTACCGTCATCGGTGTCAGGAACCTGAAAATCATCGGTTTTGGCCCGCGTCCCCAGGATTTCATGGCCTGCAACGCCCCGATCAAGCCGCTCTACGATCTCGGCGTCGAGGTCCAGGAAAACAGCGAACTGGATCTTCTCCTCGCCTACAAGGAAGCGGCCAGTGAAACGAAACTGATCGCCGCGGTGACGGCGGACATGAACCGCGAACTGGGCAAAGGCAAGAAAAACCCTTACCCCGACATCCTGCCAAAGCTGGCGCAACTGGAAGTCGCCCTGCTCCAGTGGAAGGAAAAGCACGCCGGAGCCAGCAAATTCGTCGCTTTCGCCAACAAGTGCTGGCCCTCTTTCGAACCGGCCTTCGGCTTTGTCCCCTGTTACGTCAATTCGAGACTTACCGGGAGCGGCATTCCGGTCGCCTGCGAAGTCGACCTGTACGGCGCGCTGTCCGAGTACATGGCAATCTGCGCCACGTCCGGCCCGGCAACCCTCCTCGACATCAACAATTCCGTCCCTTCCGACGTTCTTCCCAAAAAATGCGGTCTCAAGGGCGCCCAGCCTAACGACCTGTTCATGGGCTTCCATTGCGGCAACACCTGTTCCGAATGCCTGGCCGACGACTATGCCATGAAGTACCAGCTGATCATGAACCGCGGCCTGGAAAACGGCGGCAAGCCGGACATTACCAGAGGAACTCTCGAAGGAAGCCTCAAGGCCGGCCCCATCACCTTTTTCCGTCTCCAGTCGAATCCGGCCGGGGCGCTTTCGAGCTACATTGCGGAAGGCGAGATTCTCGACGCTCCGCCGCAAACCTTCGGCGGCGCCGGCATCTTCGCCATTCCCGGCTTCGCCCGCTTCTACCGCCATATCCTGATCGGCAACGGCTATCCGCACCACGGGGCGGTGGCGTTCAAGAAAGCCGGCTCCGTCCTCTTCGAAGCGGTGAAGCTGTTGGGAGTGGACAATATCGGCGTGCCGCTGCCGGACAGCCTCCCTTACCCCGGCGAAAACCTGTTCGAACTTTTTGCCGCACGGAAATGAGTCAAAGGGGAAGCTCCAACAGCCTGAAAGGCAATTTCCAGGAAATCGCGAAACTGTCAAGCCTATAAAGATCGGAAGAAATCATGTCCAGCGTAGAAGTGGAAGAATTGTCTTTGGAAGCGTTCAGGCCGTTCGGGAATTACGTCAAGCTGCTTAATCCCGATACCGAGGTCATCGGAACGCCTCCGGTGGAGTTTTACCGCGACATGGCGGTTCTCCCCATAAGCCATCCCCAATCCCTGCCGAGCTTCTCCGTCTGCCGGGTCGAAAAACGTCCGCTGACGATAGACGTGACCGAGATGCACAGTTTCACCGCCGAAGGCAACCTCCCGCTTGACGCCGACGCCCTTATCCACGTCGCTCCCGCCACGCCGGACGGAATTCTCCCCCTGGGCCGCTTCCGCGTCTTCCGCATTCCCAAGGGGACTTTCTTCACCGTCAATGCCGGCGTCTGGCATCATGCGCCGTTTCTTTACGACAAGTTCGCCAGGGTCCTGAACCTGCTGGTGGTATTGCCAGAACGTACCTACGCGAACGACTGCACCGTAGTCAAACTCAAAAAGAACGAAACGATCAGGATAAAGGGGAATCTCCAGGAAGCAAACGCAAGATGAGCCTTCCGATGTGAACGGAAGCTTCATACAACGCATGACGACTTTTCAAAATGGAGAAAAAAATGAGAGGATAAATGAGAGGATTACTGAAGCAATCGGGATAAAAGGGAATCTCTAAGAAGCAAACGCAACATGAACCTCCCGGTGTGAACGGAAGGTTTATATAACGCATAACGACTTTTCAAAATGGAGAAAAAAATGAGAGGATTACTGCATGGGGCCGTTCTGGCCATCGCGATGTTCGTAACGGCAAACGCTTTTGCCGCCGAAACGGTCGTGAAGATTCTGGATCACGAGCCGACCACCCGGGAAGAGCGCGACTTCCTTCTGCGGGTAGCCAAAAATTTCGAGGCCGCCAACCCGACCATCAAGGTCGAGTTCGACTTCCTCGACGACACCTCCTTCAAGGCGAAGCTGCCCACCCTGCTCCAGTCTCCGGAAAGACCGGACGCCTTCTTCACCTGGACCGGCGGCGTCTTCTATGAACAGGCCGAAACCGGCATGCTCCGGGACATCACCGACGAAATAGACGCCAAGACCAAGTCCCGCTACGCCACCATCGGCCTTGACGGCCTGAGCTACAAGGGCAGGCTCTACGGTGTGCCGATGTACGCCACGAACATTGCGATCTGGTACAACCGGGAGCTTCTTGACAAGGCCAAGGTGGATCCCGCCTCCCTCAAGACCTGGGACGACTTCCTGGCCGCCTGCGCCAAACTGAAAAACGCCGGCATTACCCCCATCGTCATCGGCGGCAAGGACAAGTGGCCCATCGCCTTCTTCTTCGGCCCGCTGGCTCTGCGCATCCTCGGCATGGACGGCATCAACGCCGCCAACCGGGGCGAAAACGGCGGCTTCGACAACGCGGACTTCATCAAGGTCGGCCGCGAATTCAAGCGCCTGGTGGATATTCAGCCGTTCCAGCCCGGCTACATGGATACCGGCTTCCACAAGTCGGTCGGCCTGTTCGGGGACGGCATCGGCGCCTTCCTCCCGATCGCCCACTACGTCATCGACATGAACGCCAAGAACTCCACCTCCGGCAAGGGAATCGGCGACAAGCTGGATTTCATTCCTTTCCCGGCGGTCACGGGCGGCAAGGGCGATCCCGGTGACACTTTCGGCGGCATCAACGGCTGGCTCATCACCAAGGACGCGAAGCCGGAAACCCTGAAATTCCTCGAATTCCTGACGAACGAAGAAAACCAGCTGGAAAGTGGCCGCCTCAGCCTGTGGCTGCCCATCGTCAAGGGCACCCAGTCGGGTCTCCAGGATCCGCGGGTCAGGCGCGTGGCTGAACTTCTCGAAAAGGCCCCGCACCACCAGCTCTATCTGGACCAGGCTCTCGGCGCCATCGTGGGTTCGGCCGTGAACGACGTTGCGGCTGAGCTTTCCACCGGAGAAATCACCCCGGAAGAAGCGGCCGCGAACGTCGAGGAAGCGCGCCAGATACGCTAGTTTCGCAGTTCAACGCCATGCCGGGGCGTCGCCGCGCGAACGCACCGGCATGGCAAACTTTAGGGGCTTGCAGCTTATGACCGCATCCGCAATACCTCACCCCGTGAAGAAGGGATGCATGGCCTCCCTCCGGCGTATGCACCGCGACGGCAAGCTGGCGCCGATCTTCATATTCCTGCCGCCCGCGCTCGTGCTCTTCACGATCTTCGTCATCTGGCCGATTCTGAACGCCGCCAACTTCAGCATGTACAAATGGAGCGGCTACGGCGAATTGACGAATTTCGTAGGCGCCGACAACTTCCGCCGCCTGCTCCGCCACTCCATATTCCACCAGTCGCTGTGGAATTCGTGGAAGCTCATCCTGGCCTCGCTTTTCCTGCAAATTCCGCTGGCCATGACGATGGCTTTGCTCATCTACCGCAAGACCAGCGTCAACACCGCCTTCAGGCTGATTTTCTTCGCGCCCTATATCCTGGCCGAAGTCGCCACCGGACTTATCTGGAGCTTCATTTTTGACGGCGACTACGGCGTCACGGCGCAAATCACCAGATTCCTCGGCATGGATCAGCTTTACATCCTGGCCGACAAACGCTACGCCTTCCTCACCATCATCACCGTCATCGTCTGGAAGTATTTCGGCTACCACATGATGATTTTCATCGCCGCCCTCCAGTCGGTTCCGTCCGACCTGATCGAGGCGGCGGAGATTGACGGGGCCAGCCCTTGGCGGATCATCTGGCACGTCAAGCTACCGCTGATTTCGCACGCCATCAAGCTAAGCGCCTTCTTCGCCATTGTCGGAGCCTTGCAGGTGTTCGACATCATACTTCCGCTCACCAACGGCGGGCCGTCCAACTCCACCCACTCCCTGGTGAGTTACCTCTATTACTTCGGGTTGGTCCAGCTCAACGTCGGCTACGGCAGCGCGGTGGGGGTATGCCTGTTCTTCCTCTGCGTCATTACGGCCTTCGGCTACAAGCGCCTGGCCATTGGCAAGGGGGCCGGACTATGAACGTCAGACGCACCAGTCTCATATCCGCGCTCGCCCGCGCGGCAGCGCTTTCCCTGGTGGCGGCGCTGGTTGTTCTGCCGCTCTTGGCGACCTTTCTCGGCGGCTTCAAGACGGTGGGGGAACTCCGCACTTCGCCCTTCAGCCTGCCGGTGAGTTGGAACTTCGATTTTTACGGGAAAATCCTTAGCGACGGGGTGTTCTGGACATTTCTCGGCAACTCGCTGGTGGTGTCGCTGTCGTCGGTTTTTCTCACCCTGCTCTGTTCCTCCATGGCGGCCTACGTTTTCGCCCAGATAAGGTTTTTTGGCTCGGGGAGCTTGCAGTCTTATCTGTTGCTCGGCATGATGTTCCCCTTCGCCACGGCGATAGTGCCGCTATTCCTCCAGGTGCGGGACATCGGCCTCCTCGACAATCCCTTGGGGGTGATTTTGCCGCAGACGGCCTTTTCGATGGCTTTCGCCATCGTCCTGTTCCGGAGTTTTTTCCGGCAATTGCCGAAAGAACTTTTCGAGGCCGCCTACGTCGACGGCTGCGGCTACATCGGGTTCTTCTTCCGTTTCACGCTGCCCCTTTCCACGCCGATTCTCGCAACAGTAGGCACTTTCGCCTTTGTGCAGAGCTGGAACAACTACCTGCTGCCCCTGATCATCCTTAACGACCGCGCGCGTTACACCTGGCCCCTCGGCATCATGCAGTTCCGGGGCGAGTTCCTGGTCGAATGGAACATGATCCTGGCGTTCGTCTCGCTGACCATCGCGCCCGCGCTGGTTTTCTTCCTGATCACCCAAAAATACATAGTCGCCGGCCTCACCCGCGGCTCAGTCAAGGGCTAACTCTCAAGGACAAACTCATGTCTCAGACCGAAAACGTCATCCAGAACCCGATCCTTCCCGGCTTCAACCCCGACCCTTCCATCGTCCGGGTGGGCGACGACTACTACATCGCCACCTCGACCTTTGAATGGTACCCAGGCGTACAGATTCACCATTCACGGGATCTCGTCCACTGGGAGCTGGCTGTGCGTCCCCTTTCGCGGGAGAAGCAGCTCGATCTGCGGGGCGAGCCCGATTCCTGCGGCATCTGGGCGCCCTGTCTGACTTACTCCGATGGGCAGTTCTGGCTTATCTACACCGACATGAAGCGGAAAAGCGGCACCATGCGGGACTGCCACAACTATCTCGTCACCGCGCCCTCGATCGAAGGGCCGTGGTCAGATCCGGTTTTTCTCAACTCGTCCGGATTCGATCCGTCGCTCTTCCATGACGACGACGGAAAAAAATGGCTGCTCAATATGGTCTGCGACTACCGCTGCCGCCCCTCGCGTTTCGGCGGGATCGTCGTGCAGGAATATGATGTCGAAAAGCGAAAACTGGTCGGCCCGGCCGTCAACGTTTTCAGGGGATCCTCGCTTGGCTTGACCGAAGGGCCGCACCTGTACAGGAGAAACGGTTTCTATTATCTGATCCTGGCCGAAGGCGGCACCGGCTACGGACACGCCGTGACCATGGCGCGGGCAAAGACCCTGACCGGCCCCTATGAACTGCACCCGGACGTCAGCGTCGTGAGCTCCCGCTTCTTTTCAGAAGCGCCGCTCCAGCGCGCCGGACATGGCGATTTCGTGGAGACGGCGGATGGCGAGACTTATCTCGTGCACCTGGCCAGCCGCCCCTTGCCCGGCCTGTACCGTTCCCCGCTCGGCCGGGAGACCGCCATCCAGAAATGCGTCTGGGGCGAAGACGGCTGGCTGCGGCTGGCAGGCGAAAAGTTCCTGCCGCAGGAACGGGTGGCAGCGCCGAAATTGCCGCCGCATCCCTTCCCCCCCGAACCGGATCGCACCGCCTTCGCGCCGGGAACTTTGCCGAAGGTCTTCCAGTGGCTGCGCACGCCCCATCCTGAGCGCATTTTCTCGCTTTCCGACCGGCCGGGGCATCTCCGCCTTTACGCGCGCGAATCAGTCGGTTCCTGGTACGAACAGGCGCTGGTGGCCCGCCGGCAAACCGGCTTCAGCTACGACGCGGAAACCGAAGTGGAGGCGAATCCGGAAAACCATATGCAGTTGGCTGGCCTCATCGCCTACTATAACCGTTCCGCCTATCATTACCTGGCCCTTACCTGGGACGACAAAATCGGCGCCTGCCTGCATGTGCTGACCTGCAACGGCGCTTGGCCGGTCGCCTTGACCTATCTTTGCCTCGACGACCCGACCCCGGTCAAACCCGGCTGCCCGGTCGCCATGCGGATAGAGGTGCGGGAGACGGCGCTCCGCTTCTTCTGGCGGCAGCAAGGCGGCGAATGGCAGCGCATCGGGCCGCCGCTCGATGCCTCCGTCCTGTCGGACGAATGCGGGGAAGGCGAGCATACCAAGCAGCCGGGATCTTTCGTCGGCATCGGCAATTTCACCGGCGCCTTCGTCGGCATGGCCGCCAACGACATGAGCGGCCGGGTCATGCCGGCCGATTTTTCATATTTCAGCTACAAGAATCTGGCTAAAGGATAGACTCATGGCGACGCTCGAATATGAGAACATCTTCAAATCCTTCGGCGATGTTCAGGTCATCAGCGACGTGTCGCTGACCATTCCGCACGGTTCCTTCACCGTGTTCGTCGGCCCCTCTGGCTGCGGAAAGTCGACGCTCCTGCGCCTGACGGCGGGTCTGGAGGACGTCAGCTCCGGCAAGCTGAAGATCGACGGGCGGGACGTCACGGAGGAACGGCCCACCGCCCGGGGCATCGCCATGGTGTTCCAGTCTTACGCCCTGTACCCACACATGAACGTGGCGGACAATATCGGCTTCGGACTGAAAATGGCGAAGATGCCCAAGGACGAGCGTCGCCGCAAGGTGGCGGAAGCGGCGGAGGTGCTGCAACTGACGCCGCTTCTCGCCCGAAAGCCGGGAGAGCTTTCTGGCGGCCAGCGCCAGCGGGTGGCGATTGGCCGGGCCATCGTGCGCCAGCCCAAGGTGTTCCTGTTTGACGAGCCGCTGTCGAACCTGGATGCCGCTCTTCGCACCCAGATGCGTGTCGAGCTGGCCCAGCTTCACACCCGTCTCGGCGCCACCATGATCTACGTCACTCATGATCAGGTGGAAGCAATGACCCTGGCCGACCGGATAGTCGTCCTCAGCAACGGCAGGATCGAGCAGGTCGGCACGCCGCTGGAGCTTTACTCCAGCCCGCGCACCATTTTCGTGGCCGGCTTCATCGGTTCCCCCAAGATGAATCTTTTTTCAGGACCCGTCGCCGAGGCGGCCGGCGCCCAGACCTACGGCATCAGGCCCGAGCATATCGACGTGATGCGCGAAGGCGGCGAATGGAAGGGGACGGTCCAGTTTGTGGAACGTCTGGGGAGCGACACCTTCCTGCATGTGGACGCGGATAAAATCGGCCGGATGATCGTCCGCGCCATCGGCGACGCCGATTTCCGCGGCGGCGAAAACATCTCCCTCGCCCCCCGTCCCGGCTTCCGCCACCTCTTCGGAAAGGACGGCGTCGCCATCCAGGAGGCATGAAGGGGCGGTTCATGCCCAGGACGATCGCATGAATGCCAACAGCGTAGACCTCCAGGGATAAGGGTTGACAATCAAGGAGTTAAAAGGGGGTGTTCACTTGAGTAGAAATTGTGTAGTTTTCTGCCTTTTTGAGGTGAAACATAAGCCGACAGCGTGACACCGGCGTGCGCCAGGAATTCGCGCAACTGCTTGATTTCCTGTTTCGGCCCGACTTTGACGCCGTCAAGAAACACTTTGGCCGGCTTATGCTGGCGTGATGCGTGAATCGGCGTTTTTCACAGGGTTGCGCGCCCTTTTGCTAAAATCCCGTCGTGTCGTTCTTCCGGATTCAAAAAGGCAAGCCATGGGATATGAACAGATAGCGGCAGTCGACCTGGGTTCCAACAGTTTTCGTCTCGAGGTGGGACGGGTCGTCGATAACCAGGTTTATTCGCTGGAT
>JAISQQ010000179.1 GCA_031274075.1 Accumulibacter sp. | reverse complement strand
CCGGCAGGATACGTTTAAGCTGGGTACGTCCGGTGGACGCAAGCGTGACGGGTTACAACGTGTATCGTTCGGACGCCGCGTTCGAGTCCCCCGCGAGCGCCACTAAAATCAACCCAGCGCCAGTCACAGGCACAAGCTACGACGACCTGCTACTGCAAGACGGCGTCTGGACCTACCGCGTGGTCTCGTTAAACAGCCAAAGCGTCGCTTCGTTACCCAGTAACGCGGTCGAAGCGATCTCCGACGGCACCGCCCCGCGGGCCGTATCGATCGCCTACACCCCGCAAGGGCGCAGCGACCCGGTCACCGGGCGCGTCGGACAAGGCCGGGTCGATCTCGTGCTGACGGTCAGCGAAGCGCTGCGAATGACGCCCTATCTGGCGATCGTCCCCGCGGGCGGCGCGCCGCTCACGGTCGAACTCACCGCCCGTAGCGAAACCACCTACAGCGGCAGCTTCCTGGTCGGCGCCGCCACCCCGGCGGGCGTAGCGACCGCCTTGTTCTCGGCGCGCGACATCGTGGGCAACCAAGGCAGCGACATCGACGCCGGCGCCAGTCTGTTGCTCGACACCGCCGGTCCCATACTCAGCCACATCGCCGTCACCCCGGCCGCACCGATCGACAACGACGACACACCGGCCCTCCAGGTCACATTCCGCTTCGACAAAGCCCCCGCGGCGGCGCCACAGATCAGTTACCGCCTGTCGGGCGCGGCGCGCAGTCCCCAGGCGCTCGCGCTCACCCCCCTCGACGCCACCACCTACCGCGCCGAATTCACCCTGCCCACGGACGCCGGACTCAGCGGTCCCGAGACCCTGAGCTTTGCCTTCCAGGCCCAGGACGACCTGGACAACATCTCCACCCGAGTCGCCGCCGCCAACGCCTTCCAGGTTTACCGGGGCGAACTGCCCCCGGCCGACATCCCGGCAGGCCTCACCGCCACGGCCCAAGCCGGCGGCAAGGTACGCCTGGCGTGGCAGGCAGTCGACCAGGCCAGCGCCTACCAGATCTATCGCCAGGGTCCGGACCAAAGCGCGCTTGAAATCCACCTGCGCGCCAGCGGCGCCGAGTACATCGACGCAACCCCCGCCGACGGCCTATACCGCTACGCCGTCGCCTCGGTACGCCAGGCCAACGACCAGGAAACGCTCTCCGGGCAAAGCGCCGCCGTCGAAGTCACCGCCCGCGCCACCGCTCCCGGCGCCCCGCAAAACCTCACCCTGACACTCACCGGGCAAGGCATTTTAGCCAGTTGGCAAGCCCCGTTCGCCAGCGAAGTCGACCATTACAAGCTCTATCGCGGCCCGGGCACCCAGCTCGACAGCATCGAAGGGCTGATCCCGCTCAAGACGCACATCAAGAGCCTGCAAGCCTACGACACCGATCCTTCGCCGAGTGAAGGCGCCTACGTCGTCACCGCGGTCGACGCGGCCGGCAACGAATCGGCCCTGTCCAACTCCCCCTACCTCAACGCCAGCCTGCTGCCGGTACGCAAGCTGCGGCTCGAACAGATCGGCACGGCCCTGCCGCAGTTGAGCTGGAGCCCGCCCAACGGCAGCCTCGCCGGCTACCTCGTCTACGTTGGCCCGGAAAACGCGCGGATCAAGCTCACCGCCAGTCCGATCAACGCCACCCAATTCACCGACACCGGCTACACCAGTGGCGAGCGCCACTACAGCGTCGCCACCGTCGATGCCAACGACGCCGAGCTTGGACACGACATCATCCTGCCGTCGATCGCCACCCAGATCGCCGCCGGGCTGCCGCTCAAGCGAGGCATCATGAACAAGCTGCAGATACAGCTCGCCAACACCTCGACGCGCCCCCTCGATGGCGTGCGCGCCCTCGTGCGCCTGCCCGTAGACCGCGACAGCAGCCAATTTGAAGAACACCATTCCGAAGCCCTCAGTCTCGCCCCGGGCGAGACCCGGCTCGTCCCGGTGATCGTCGGCGGCTACGCCGAACTGCCGGCCCGCGCGTCCGCGCTCATCGGCGTCGACATCGAACCGGCCGAAGGCGACCACATCCGGGTAGCGCGCGAACAGACCCTTGAAGTCGGCGAAGGCGCGCTGGTCGTCGGCATGGCCACCGAAGACTTCACCCGTGGCGGGGTCGGCAAGCTCCGGCTCACGATAGAAAACACCACGGACGTCGACATTGAACTGCTCACCGCCACGGCCCACGGCAGCCAGCCCTCGACCGAACTGCGCTTCAAGCTGCTCGACGCCGACGGCAACGTGCTGGCCACGCAAGCGTATCAACAAGTGTTCGGCGCCAACGTCGTCACCCTCACCAACGGGCTCACCGTAGCGCGCATCACCGCGGGCGCGAGCTACCTCTCCGACCCGTTCGAACTGAACGTCCCGGCCGCCAGTCCGAACACCCTGCGCGTGCGCCTCGAAGTCGACACCCTGCGCTACAACAGCGGTAAGGACGACGAAATCCGCATTGCCGGGCGCGGTTCCGAAACCACCGTCTCGCTGCTCGACACCTTCTACACAGGCGAAGTCACCGACGTCACCCCGATCAGTTCCTTCGGCGACAGCGACATCGTCATCAGCGGCCACGCCATCGAGCGCGCCACGCACGCCCCGCTGGCCAACGCCCGACTCAATCTCATCCTCAACCAGCAAGGCTTCGAGCGCCGCTACAGCGTGCTCACCGACGCCGCCGGCCAGTTCGTTTACACCTTCACTCCGACGCTCACCGACGCCGGCCTGTACAAAGTCAGCGCCGTTCATCCCGAGATCACCGACCGGCCCGAACAGCGCGTCTTCACCATCAACCGCGTCACCGCCGGCCCGAGCCCGTACAAACTCGACATTCCGAAGAACTACCCCTTCGACATCCCGTTCAAAGCCAACGCCGGCGCCGGCACCACCGCCACCCACCTGCGTCTCGAACTGAACCCCGCCAGCCAACCCACCGGCGAGTTGCCCGCGGGCCTCACGGTCGAACTCCCCGCCCCGGTCAACCTGGCCGAACGGCAGACGCTCAACATCCCGGTGCGCTTCACCGCCAACAACGACGCCCAGCCGTCGGGCAGCCTCATCCTCGACGTGGTGAGCGACGAGCATCCCACGCCCCTGGGCCGGGTGCGGATCGACTATCGCCTGAGCGAAGCCAGCCCGCACCTCGTCAGCACGCCCAGCTACATCGAAACCGGGCTCGCGCAAGGCGGCAGCCAGATCGAATCGCTCACCGTCAAGAACAACGGCCTGCAAGACGCGATCGGCCTCGTCTTCACCCTGACCCAAGCCAACGGCAATCCCGCCCCCGCGTGGGCCAGCATCGCCAGCCAGGCCAACGGCACGCTAAGTATCGGCCAGACGCGCGCCATCGACCTCGCCTTCACCCCGCCCGCGGGCACGACCGAAGGCATCTACGAATTCCGGCTCAACGTCGCCGGGCAGAACATCCCCGCGCAAGCGCTCAACGTCTATGTCAGCCTGACCCAGAGCGGAAAAGGCGGCATCCTGTTCAAGGCCTCGGACATCTACACCGCCACCATCGGCAAGGACGGGCGGCTCATCGCCGGACTGGCGGGCGCGACGGTGACCCTGCAAAACGAAGACGTGCCCTCGATCAGCGCCGAACTCAAGACCGACAGCCAGGGTGAAGCCCTGTTCGAGGGCCTTCCCGCCGGACGCTACCAATTCCGCGTACGCGCGCCCGACCACCAGGAAGTGGGCGGCCGGCTGACCATCAAGCCGGGCATCACCGCCACGCAACCGGTATTCCTCGACTACAACCTGATTACCGTCGAATGGAGCGTGCGCGAGATCACCCTCGAAGACCGTTACGAAATCACGCTCAACGCCACCTATGAAACCGACGTCCCGGCCGCCGTGGTCATGATGCAACCCGTGAGCGTCAACCTTCCCAAGATGGCCGCGGGCGACGTCTATTACGGCGAACTCACGCTCACCAACTATGGACTCGTCCGGGCCGACGACCTGATCCAGGAATTCCCGTCGAGCGACTCCTATTTCCGCTACGAATTTCTCGTCGACATGCCCGAAACCCTCGAAGCCAAGCAGCGGATCACGATCCCCTACCGGGTGATCGCCCTGCAATCGCTCGATGCCGCCGATGGAGACGCCTCGGGCGGCGGCTGCTATAGCTACACCAATACCACGTGTGCTTGTTACAACTACGAATGTGCCAATGGCGACAAGAGCAGTGGGCGTTCCTGCACGACATGGCTCCATGTTGACAACAGCACCTGCCCGGGAGGGAGTGGTGGCTGGAGTGGCGGCGGCGGTGGTGGTATTGGTGACGGCGGCGGCTTCGGAGGCGCGGGAACGAGCTACCAGCCGATGCCTGGTTTACCGCCGTGCATCAACAAATGCGACGGCGCGTGCTGTATTCCCAGCACCGTTGGCGGCGGCGGATGGGGTCCGCGCTATTAGAACCGGGCACGGAGAACACGGATGATCCGGATAGTCATCGTCGCGGCCGTGCTGCTCGCGCTGGGCGGCTGGCTGTTGCGCAGCCCGCCGAAGCCGGCGGCAAATGGGGCGCAGGTGGAAATCTACCTGGCCACGTACTGTCCGGAAAGCCGGCGGGCCAAAGCGTATCTGGACGAGCAAGGCATTGACTACGTGGAATACGACGTTGAAAAAGATCTGGACCGGCGCAAGGAGTTCTACGCCCGGGGAGGCCAGGGCATTCCGCTGCTCTTCGTGCGCGGAGAAGCGATGCACGGCTTCGATGTGCAAACGTTCGAGCGCCTGTTGAACACCCGGTAAGCCGGATCGAATACCAATGGAAAAACAGACAATGTCCCCCTCGCTCCCGAAGCCCCTTCTTCCCCTTCTCCCCCGTCTCCTTCTCGGCCTCCTCTGCGTCCTGCCATTCGGCCTGTCCCTCCCCGCCGCGGCCCAGGTAAGCCTGCCCAACGGCACGGTGAGCGAAGCGGTAACGGACATCAAGGTACAAGCGATGGGCGGGGCGGTGACGATCGACCGACAGTATGAAGTCGGCCCTGCAAAATCCCCTAGAATGCTGATGGTACAAAGAATTTGGAAGAAATATGGCACAGCGGATCCCCGAGAAATTAGAATAGAGATGCAAAAAGCTGAGGGGAATCGATGATTTTTTGGTTGAAGGGCAAAGATGATTGAGTCGTGACGGACCAGATTACTCAGAAGTCAGCCTGCATAGATTGGAGTGAGCGAAGCGAACTCCGACATCCTTAACTTTTTCCTAACGCCACAGGCACAATTGCGGAGAGTGACCACTCATCTGAATCACCGACCCACTCGGCCGCGTCGTCACACCGGGATTGCTGCTGGCTACTTGACCGTGAAGTTCTCAGTGTAACGCGCAACCCCCCGCGTGATGCGCAATTCGTCAAGATTCCCGTTCAAATAGGAATCGGCGTATGAGATACTTCTTCCAATGGATATTGAGGTAGCGCGGTTGTGCAGGGCTTCTGTCAGCGTCGCCGTGCTTACCAGCACGCCGTCGCGGAATCCTCGCAGGATATTGCCCTTGCGCGTAACCGCCAAGTGCGTCCAGGCATTGTGATCTGGAGCATGTGACCCCAAGTCGAGCCAATTGACAACTCCCGACTGCGTATATTGCATGCCGAATCGCGAATTATTGTTGATGATCGTCCAGTCGTGATCAATCCCGCTGACTCGCTTGCTTATTACCGTACCGTAAAGCGATACGCCAGACCATGCGCGCAGATACACCCAACATTCAATGGTGAAATCCTGGGTCGAAAAATCGAAGTCGGCTGAGTTTGGAACAGTCAGGTAACTATTGCCTGAAAAATAGCCACTCGCCGTACCCATTTTCACAACATCGGTCTTCGTTACGACACCGGTAGGCGTCACGGTTTTGCCGGTCGCGTCCGGGAACACTGTTCCATCGTCGACACCGTCGAAGTGCATCAGGAGAGACCGCTGGCCGATGCCGATCGAGAAAGGCCGTTCAACAGTTACCCCTTCTGCATCAATGACCCTGACAACGAAATCGTAGTACCCGATAGTCGTCGGCACACCTGAGACTACCCCGGAGGCAGCGTCAAGCGTCAGCCCCGGCGGCAGCGATCCGGACAGGATCGACCACGCATATGGCGCAGAGCCATTGAAGATCAGTTGAGCCGAGTATTCCTCTTGCAGAGTACCGCTGGACGAAACGCCTGTAATCACGTCACCCACACCCACAATCACCATCACTTGCGCCTGACCGCTCAACAAGCCTACCTTGCTGACGGTAATAACCGTATTACCTGCCATCACCCCGTTCACTTGGAACGTAGCGGTCGATTGGCCTTCCGGTATGGTGACGCTTGCTGGCGTTGTGGCGACAGTGGGAACGCTACTCACCAGATTCAGACCGATGCCGCCCGGCGGGGCAACATAGGGCAAGCCGACGGTCAGGATCTGACCGCTATCCTGGAAGATGGAAACTAAGGAGGGGGCAATGGTAATTTGCGTTGCGATGACCGTCAGCCATTGTTCATCCGAGAAAAAAAACGCCCCAGGATTTGCCGGGTCGGGTGTTTTTAGGCGAACACGGTGATTTCCTGCTGTGGCGGGTGTCTCTATGCGGGCGACCAATTGTGTAGAGGACAGATATTGCGTCGCAATCTCTTCCTCGCCGACCAGAACGGTGGATTGATTTGTAAAATTGTAGCCTTGAATGCTGAGGTCGACAGCACCTTGTCCCATATACAGCGAGGCGGGGGAGAAACCTGTTACGACGGGCTGCGAAGGGACGACTTCCAGCGCGTCAGGGACATGGATTTCTCCGGCATCCACCCAAAGGCGCAAATCATGCACACCTGTAAGTGCTTCCGGGGTTGCGCTGATGGACAGTGTCGCCGAAGTATTGGTCGCGCCCGGCAGAACCTGAATATCCACACCAGGCGCATCGAGGCGCGCAGCGGCTAATCCGGCAAGCCGCGAGCCGGTGATGCTGAACGTCGCTGTCTCCCCTTGCGACAGCCTGTCGGGGGTTACGCTGCTGACTACGGGGGAAACACCGACGGAAACCTGCCCGGAGACAACGTAGGGAATGCCTTCCACGCCCCACTGGACATTACCGGTAATGTCCCCTTGCGGTACCAGAATGCCGTTGAGCGCGTTGTCGCTGGCTTGATTGCCGCTCCCGGAAGGCGAAGCCGCCAGGTCGATGGCGATCGCTGCACCAGCCTGATGAAGTATCTGGAGTCCGTTGAAGACAGGAGCGGAGCCTTGCACGATAAGGCCGCTGCCGTGCTCGAAGATTACGTGTGCGAGCAGGGTGTTGGTGGTTCCCGGCGCGAAAGTCCAGTGCTTCCAGTCACCCGCTACCGCCATTTGCCCTTGCCGCACCTTGTCGGACAGTACGTGGATGGGATTTGCCGCCGTGCCTTCCGCCCGGATGCTGCCGCTTTGCAAGCTGAGATCGGCATCGGACGCCATGTAGATGGTGACGCCGGGTTCGATGTGCAGGACGGCGCCGTTTTGCACAACCACCTGACCACTAACCAAGTAGGGGGCATCGGCAAGTGTCCATTGCGTATTTGTGGTGATGGCGCCTGTCACCGAGGTTTGCGCCATGCCAACGGAAGTCACCAGGAATCCCGCGATCAACGCCAGAACCATTTGCAGGAAATGCGTGACGGACTTTTTCGTCCAACAAAAAATCGCCGCAGAACCGATCCAAGCGGATTTCATTTGCATTTGCGAACTATTTTTCCTTGTCATGTGTGATCCGTCATTTCATTTATGAATGCGGCCTATGGTCGAACTTCCACATTCTACTGCAACGTTTCGATGACAGGCTTCCCGCCCCGGACAGGGTAGGTAACTGTTCAGCAAGCATTGATCCGAATGAAATAAATCCCAGCGATTCCCCGTTGCTCACCATCGTCGGGTTTCGCAGACAGTCCATCTTCGCCTGCTTTCCCCGAATATCGCCGCCCGCCATACGAATTCCGTAGAATACCCGGAAATTCCCTGGATTCCGAATAACCGCCCCATGGAAAGCTCCGCCACAAAAGAATTTCCGAGCAAAAGCGCATCCGCGTCCGCGCCGTCCGCCAAATCACGCCAGGCAAGCCCGGATTATCCGGATCGATGGCGCGGATAGTGTGGGCGGCATGTTGGTTGTATGTCATTCAGCCCCAGTCACTGCCGGCCCAGGAGATGCTCCTGGCGGGTGATCTGCCGAGCGAAGGGGACCTCTGGCCTCCCCGGTCCAGTTCTGGCCCGATGCAAGTAACGCGGCCGAACGGTTACGCGCGGCTGACCGCAGACGACCTGACGGTGTGGAGTTCTGCGGGAGGCGACAGGCTTTCCCATCGCGGTTGCAGTTTCCATTCCTGGCCGTTCCAGGTCCGTAGCCAGCGTAGCTTGCCTTCCGCACTTGCCTATTACGTCCGTTTCTTGCATGCTTAGATAGCCGTTCGGGGGTCGATCGGAGGCTTGGGGCACCGGTGTCCAGGCCTTGCGCGGGCGGGAAGGCTGCCTGGGAGCAGGAGGAGCGGCAGAAAGGCGAGCGCATGTAAAACTTCCGTGGAAAAACTTGAATGTGGCTTGGAGCTAACGGGATGGAGAGCATTGAGCGGCCTTGGGCGCAAGGAATGACTGAGGGAGTTATGCGGGAGGCGGAGGATCGGAACAAGGGACGGCACACACACAGTTTTTCCGTAATCTTTTCCGTAATATCTGGTAACAATGCCGAATAAGCGGTAGGATGACTCAACTTCACTTGCATGATACGAACGAGGTGCGCGATGAACGCTCAAAAGGGCATGACATGGAAAGGGTGGCGCCGGGTTCTCGGCGTGATGGGAGTCTGTACGCTTCTGCTGTCTTCCGCTTCCGTTTGGGCCATTCCGGTGTATGTGGGAAAATTTAATGTGTTTGATGGTCCTTCGATGGCGGACGAACCGGAAGTCATGAGCGCGCGTCAGGCTGCGGCGATGTTGTTCGGTGGGGACTACACCGACTACGCGATTTCAGTTATTGATTCGACAGATTGGCAGACCATCACCCATACGGCTTGGCTCGACGGTCTCTGGGATGATCAGTACCTGATCAATCCAGCGCATGAAGACTTTGCCGCCTCCCCCGCATCAGGGCTGTACAATGATTATCCCGCTTATTCGGCATGGGTGTGTGACCATGCTGATTGCATGGATTTCGGTTATCCCGAAACTACAGGCTGGGAAGGACTCAACTACACAAACTATGTCTGGAGGCTCGACTCCCCGCCAATCGACGTGCCGGAACCCGGCGTGCTCAGTCTGGCCGCGCTGGGTTTGCTGTGTCTGGCCATCCCGGTGCGCCGCCGGCCGGTCTGAGGTCGTTGCGCAATGAATATGTCCCGACGCGCGCATGGTTTCACGCTGCTCGAACTGCTGGTGGTCATCGTGATCATCGGTCTCTTGTCGACCTACGTGGGGCCGCGCTATTTTTCGCAACTCGGCAAATCGGAGCGCAGTACCGCGAAAGCGCAGATCGAGGCGCTCGGCAAGGCGCTGGACGCCTACCGACTGGATACCGGCAGCTACCCGTCCACCGAGCAGGGTCTGTCCGCGCTGGTTACACGGCCGAACAATGAACCGAAATGGAACGGCCCCTATCTGACGAAAGCCGTTCCGCCTGATCCTTGGGGGCGCGAATACATTTATCGTTCGCCGGGGCGCGAAGATGAATTCGACCTCCTGTCCTACGCGAAGGACGGACAGCCTGGCGGCACGGATGCCGCGGCCGACGTTTCCTATCGTTGACGCGAGCGCCGGAACGGCATGACGCGGCGCACTTCCGTGAACGCCATGCCGATGGCTGCGCCGACGGTAGCCGCAAGCGAGCGCCTGCGCGTCACGGTGCAGGAACCGGGGGGCCAGACCCGCATACTGGAGTTTACCAATATCGGCCAGACGGAAGCGGCGCGGCGCGTCGCCGCGCGCGGCCTTCGCCTGCTGGCGATCGAGCACGGAGACGACGCGGCCCCGCAGGCAACGAAAAGCCTGGGCGCCCGCTTTCCGCTCCAGCTTTTCAGTCAGGAACTGCTGGCCCTGCTGAGCGCCGGCCTCAACCTCACCGAAGCGCTTTCCACACTGCACGCGAAAGAGCAGCACGCGCATACCAAAGACGTGCTCGCCACGATTCTGCAATCGTTGCGCGAAGGACATAGCTTCTCCGACGTACTGGCCGCGCATCCGCGCCATTTCCCCGCCGTTTATGTCGCAACTGTGCGCGCCTCCGAACAGACCGGCGATCTCGCGGAATCCTTGACCCGCTACATCGCCTACCAGCTCCAGTTTGAAACCATACGGAAGAAACTCATGTCCGCGGCGATCTATCCGGCGATGCTGCTCGTCGTCGGAGGACTCGTCACGCTGTTTCTCCTCGGCTACGTGGTGCCCCGCTTCTCCGTGGTGTATGAATCCTCGGGGCGCGATCTCCCCTGGCTCTCCTCGATGCTGCTGACCTTCGGCAAACTGATCCATGACCACTGGCAACTCGCGCTGGGCGGGCTGCTGGGCCTCGTGGGCCTGCTCGCGTGGGGATTGTCGCTTCCCCGCGGACGCGCCTGGCTGCTCGACACGGTACTGTCGCTGCCTTGGCTCGCCACCCGGGCCGACGAGTTCCGTCTCTCGCGCTTCTTTCACGCGGTAAGCCTGCTGTTGGCGTCGGGGGTAGCCCTGCCGCGCGCGATCGGCATGGTCAGCGGCCTGCTGGGCGTGTCGCAGCGTGAGCGGCTGGCGCAATGCCAGATGGCGATTGAACGGGGGCATAGCCTATCCTCCGCACTGGTCGACGCCCGCCTCGCCAGTCCGGTTGCCGAATCGCTCATCAAGGTGGGCGAACGTTCGGGCCAACTCGCCGAAATGCTCGAACGCACGACCTTTTTTGCGGACGAGGAGTTCTCGCGCTGGATGGACTGGTCTTCGCGGCTGCTCGAACCCCTGCTGATGACAGTGATCGGTCTGGTCATCGGCACCGTGGTAGTATTGATGTACCTGCCGATATTCGATCTTGCCGGAAGCCTGCAATGAATGCGCCCGAGTTCCCGAGTCTTGAAGGCGACTTGCTCGGGCGCGCCCGCGTGTTGTGCGCGCAAGAAGAGTTGACGCTGACCGGTGCCCTGCAAAAACTGGCCGGCTGGTCGTCCGGGGAACTGATGGCCGCGTTGAGCGCGGAGTTCTCGTATCCGGCGTTGAGCATGCCGGAACTGCTCGGCCTGCAGCCGGATTTCGACATCCTCGGCTACACCGAGTGCGCCCAGCGCGGCGTGCTCGTGGCTCGCGACGCCAGCGGCGGATACTGCCTCGTTCTCTCCGACCCATTCGATGGCGCGTGCGAAGACTGGGCGCTGCAACGTTGCTCGGGTGCCGCCGCGCAACCTCGCGTGTGCATCGCCCACCCCGACGATCTCAAGGCCTGCCTCGCGCAACAAGAGCGTCTGCTGCGCGCGATGGACGGTTTCGAGGCCGAGCTCGGCGCGCGCGGCGACGACGACGTTTCCGTCGCCATCACGCTCGCCAGCATCAACAACGATGAGAGCGCGGTCGTCAAGCTGGTGAACTCGACGATCTATGACGCGCTCAAGCTGCAGGCGAGCGACATCCACCTCGAATGCGATGCCGGCTGTCTGCACGTGCTCTACCGCATCGACGGCGTGCTGGTCCCGATCACCCAGGTGCCGGGGCAGGAAATGTCCGACCAAGTGATCTCACGCATCAAGGTCATGGCCGAACTCGACATTGCCGAACGGAGGATTCCGCAGGACGGGCGCTTCAAGGTACGGGTCAACGAGCGCGAGATCGACTTCCGGGTTTCGGTGATGCCCAACATATTCGGCGAGGACGCCGTGCTGCGTCTGCTCGACCGCCAGTCGTTGACCGAGGAAGCGCGTTCGCTGCGCCTGGAAAACCTGGGCCTCGACGCGCACAGCATGGTCGCCATCCGCCGCCTCGCCGCCCGACCGCACGGCATGCTGCTGGTCACCGGCCCGACGGGTTCGGGCAAGACCACCACCCTGTACGCCACGATCACCGAGATCCACAGCGGCCGCGACAAGATCGTCACCATCGAGGATCCGGTCGAGTACCGTCTGCCCCGCGTCCTGCAGATCCCGGTCAACGAAAAGAAAGGCCTCACTTTTGCCCGCGGTCTGCGCTCGATCCTGCGCCACGATCCCGACAAGATCATGGTCGGCGAGATCCGCGACGACGAAACCGCGCAGA
Organism: Accumulibacter sp.; assembly: GCA_031274075.1. Lineage (GTDB taxonomy): Bacteria > Pseudomonadota > Gammaproteobacteria > Burkholderiales > Rhodocyclaceae > Propionivibrio. The sequence continues at coordinate 9,094 of JAISQQ010000179.1, read as the reverse complement.
TCGCCGTGCAGGCCGCGTTGACCGGACACCTGGTGTTTACCACGGTACACGCCAACAGCGTCTTCGATGTTCTCGGACGCTTCCTGCACATGGGAGTAGACGCCTACAGCTTCGCCGCCGCGCTCAACGGCATCGTCGCCCAGCGTCTGCTGCGGGTGAACTGCCCGCAATGCGCCGTAGACGCCGTGCCGGACGACGAGGTTCTGGCCGCCGCCGGGCTCACCCGCGCGCAAGTGACGGACTGGACCTTCCGGGCCGGACGCGGTTGCGGGCATTGCCGCGGCGTGGGATTCAAGGGGCGCCGCGCGGTCGCGGAAGTGCTCGTGCTCGACGATCACTTGCGCGAGATGATCGTCGACAAGATCCCCATCTCCGCACTCAAGGAACGGGCTATGCAAACCGGCCTGCGACCGTTGCGCGAGATGGCGCTGCACTGTGTTGCCAGTGGCGAGACGACGCTCGACGAGGTAGCGCGTGTCGCGGGCTGAGCGTAAGGCGAAGCCGCGCGTGGGCGTGTTGTATATCGCGATCGGAGCCGGACGGCTCGATGGCGCTCTGTTGCTCGGCAGCGGACGGCGCGCCCGCTGGCCCGAGGACGCGCGCTTCAGCCTGCCGATGCCGCCAATCGGCGGCGAGGCGGCGTTGCTCGAAGCCATCGCCGCCGCCGAGCGGGAAATGCTCGCTTGCGCCGACAAAAGCGCCGTATGCGAGGTTCGTGTGCTGGTCGCCGACTCTTGGCTGGCGCAGACAGAATTGCCCTGGACCATGGCGATGAGGCGCCCTGCCGCGGCCCAGGCCAGCGCCGCCACCCTGATCGAGCTGGCCGGCTTCGACGGCGACTGGGCGAGACCGATGTCCCTGGACGACGCTCCCTACGGCCTGCCGCGTCTCGCGGTGGCTTATCCACAAACGCTCATCGCCGGTCTCGAACGCCTGGTCGCCGCCCTCGGCGCGCGCTTGGGCTCGGTGTTGCCGTTTTCGGTGGCGGCTTGGGAAACGATCCCGCGGCGCGGCAAGCAAACCTTGGCGGCGCTGGCGATCCTTGACCGGGGATTGCTCGTTTTCGCTTTCGGCTCCGGACGGCTGGGCGAGGTCGCGGTACGCCGGTCTCCCCCGGGAGACGGGGAGTCGGCCCGATCGTTGCGCGAAAGCTGGCGGCGTATGTGTCTGCGTCGTCCCGAGTTGGCCGGGCTGAAGAGCCTCACCGTGATCGCGCTCGACGCTTCCGCTGCCGGGGCGCCGGAGGCGCCGTTCGAACCGTTCGACCTCTCCGGCGGGCCGGCAAACGGCCTGCCGGTCTCCTTGCGCCTGGCCGCGCGAGCACACGCCGTGCGCCATGCCCTCGACGCCGTGCCGCAGCATCCCCATCCGTCGTCCGGCACCCGTGCGGCGCTGGCGCTGGGCGCTGTCCTGCTGGCGGCCATGACCGGGCAACTGATCACGAACGCGCGCGAGATCGGCGCGCTCGCCACCCGGATTGATGAGATTCGCCCGGCGCCCGTGCCGGTCGTCGTCGAGCCGGCGTGGAGCCGCGGCGAGTTACCCAGGGTACATGCGGTCAATGCCGCGATCCGTGAGCTGAATCTGCCGGTGGCCGCCATTCTCCGCGCGCTGCAACCCCCGCCGGAGATCCGTGTGGCCGTGCTCGGCATCGATGCTTCCGCCGTTGCCGACGAGGGGACGCGCAGTGTCAAGGTGTTTGCCGAAGCTCCGACGGGCGCCGAAATGGCGCGCTATGTCGGTTTCGTTTCCGCCCGCCGTCCTTTCATCAGCGCTTACCTGAACAAGCATGAAATCGTGGAAGCCGCGGCCGGCCGGTCTTTTCGTTTTACGCTGGAGGTGCGATGGGCCGACTGAGCGTGGAGGTGCCGCGGACATGAGACAGACTCGTTTCTGGCTGGCGACGCAGTTCGATCGCCTCGGCTGGGAGATCGCCCGCGCGCTGGGCCGGCTGTGGCGCTGTTTCGGCCTTGCCGGCGCGCTGGCCGCGCTCCTGGTCGTGCTCGTCGTCGCGGCCGCGCTCGGCGAACGCTGGCAGATGAACGAGCTGGACGTATTGCAGCGGCGCATCGCCGAACTCGAACGCAGCGATATGCGCGAAGCGCGGGCGCGCACCGCGTCGCGCACGGCCCGCGAGGCGACGGGAGGTCGATCCCGCCTGCGCGCATTCGAAGCCGTGTTGTTGCCGCATGATGACGTTCCTGTGCTGTTGCAGAACCTGCTCCGTGTCGCCGACGAAGAGGGCGTGGCATTGAGTCGTGGCGAGTACCGCGTCGAACCCGATACCGTCGGCGGTTTTCTGCGCTACCGGATGGAACTGCCGCTACAGGGACCGGCGCCCGCCGTTTATCGCTTCATCGCGCGCGCGCTCGCCGAACAGCGCGCGCTGGCTTTGCGCAGTGTCCACTTCAGGCGCGCGCGCATCGACGCCGCGGATATCGAGGCGCGCGTGCAGTGGATCGTGCTCACGAACACGCCAAGCGAGGGAGCGCGACCGGCCCGCCTGTCTTCGGGAACTGAGGGATGACACCACGCACGACTCGCACCCTGCTCGTCCTCGTCCTCGCGGCCACGCTGATCGCGACCTGGTTCGCCCCCGAGGAAGCCGGCAATGACGTCGAACTCAGCACGCGCGCCACGGCAACGCCGGCCGCCGCCATTGAGCGGCGGCCGCCGCGCGAAACGAACCGCCGCCTGCGCGACGAGGCCGTCGAGGTGTTGCCGATCCACCCGCGCGGTGAAGTCGGCGAGGAAGGGGCACTGCTCTTTGCGCCCATGTCGTGGGCGCCCCCCCGAGTGGAATCCGCGCCCGTCGAGGCGATCGCGGCGCCCGTAGTGGAACCGGTAGAAACGCCCACGGCGCCACCGCTTCCCTTTCTGGTGCTCGGCCGCTACATGGATCGCGGGCGTTCATTCGTCTTCCTTCAGTACATGGACCAGAACCTCGCCGTCGCCGTCGGCGATACCATCGCCGATGCGTACCGTGTGGAAAAGCTCGAAGGCAACACGCTCATGCTACGCTATCTGCCGCTCAACGAATTACAGACGCTTGAAGTCGGTGGAATCCAATGAACCAACGAATGAAGGACACGATGCGGTACGGCGCCATGAGATGCCTGTGGCCAGGATCTCTCCATCGATATGCCGCCGCACTCGCCGTCGCGTTGATGCTCTGCGCGTGCGCGGGCATGGAGGCGTATGACGAAGGACGCGCTCTGCTGGCCGAAGGTGCGGTCGAACATGGCATCAAACGACTCGAAGAAGCGGTAAAGGCCGATCCCAAGAATGCCGAGTACCGCATCGCGCTGGCGAGCTATCGTGCCTCGCTTATCAACCGCTCGATCGCCGAGGCCGAGCAGGCGCGGCGTGACGGGCGAGTCAGCGATGCCGAGAAGGCCTATCGCTTCGTTCAGACGCTCGATCCGAACAACCCGATGGCGGCTCAGGGACTGGACCTCATCGTACTCGAACGTCAGCATCGCCAGATCGTCGCCGAGGCCGAAGCCCTTTTCAAGAAAGGCGACGCCGCCGATCTCGAAAGCGCCCTGGAAAAGTTGCGCCTGGTCCTGCTGGAGAACCCCTCGCAGAAAGCCGCGCTGAACCTGAAAATGCGTATCGACGACGCCCGCGCCAGGCAGCCGCGTTTCGACGCGCGGCTTTCCGAGCGTTTTCGCAAGCCGGTCTCGCTCGCTTTTCGCGATGCGCCGCTGCGTTCCGTGCTGGAGGTCCTCGCCAAGGTCTCGGGGCTGAACTTCTTCTACGACAAGGATATCCGTCCGGACCTCAAGGCCACCGTGTTCGCCAAAAACACCACCGTCGAGGACGCCCTACGGGTGATCCTCGTCACCAACAAACTCGATCAGAAGGTGCTCAACGACAACAGCATTCTGATTTATCCGGGCACGCCCGACAAGATCAAGGACTACCAGGCGCTGTCGGTACGCAGCTTCTATCTGGCCAACGCCGACGTGAAGGCGGTGTCGAACACGATCAAGACCATCGTCAAGACCAAGGATCTCGTCATCGACGAGCGGCTTGGCCTGATCATCATGCGCGACACGCCCGAGGCCATCCGCATGGCCGAGCGTATTGTCGCCCTGCAGGATCTGCACGACCCCGAAGTCATGCTTGAGGTCGAGATCCTCGAAGTGAAGCGCTCGCGTCTGATGGAACTTGGCATCCAGTGGCCGAGCCAGCTCACCTTGTCGCCGTTGCCTTCGAGTGGTACCAGCACAACGCTGGCGGACTTGCGCCACCTGTCGTCGGCGACCACTTCCGCCACGATCGGCAGCCTGATCATCAACGCCCGCAGGGAGGACCAGGACGGCAACATCCTCGCAAATCCGCGCATCCGCGTGCGCAATAAAGAAAAAGCCAAGATTCAGATCGGCGACCGCGTGCCGGTGATCACCACCACCTCCACGTCTACCGGCTTCGTCTCGGAATCGGTGAACTACGTCGACGTCGGCCTCAAGCTCGAAGTGGAGCCCAATATCTATCTTGACGAAGAAGTCGGGATCAAGGTGAGTCTCGAAGTTTCCAATCTGGTGCGCGAAATCCTCAGCCAGACCGGCACACTCTCGTACCAAATCGGAACCCGCAACGCGGACACGGTGCTCCAGCTCAAGGACGGTGAGACACAGATTCTCGCCGGCCTCATCAGCGACGAAGACCGCATCACCGCGAACAAGATGCCCTTGCTCGGCGAGCTGCCGGTCGCCGGTCGTCTCTTCGGCAGTCAAAAGGACGACACGCAGCGTAGCGAAATCCTGTTATCGATCACCCCTCACATTCTGCGTTCCATTCGCCGGCCCGACATGCTGGCGGCCGAGTTCGACGCCGGTACCGAAAGCTATATCGGTGCGCAATCGCTGCACCTGACCAATCTGGACGAGGCGCCAGACGATGGGCCGGCCGAAGGCAAGCGGGGCGACACGCCCGCCGCCGCTGAGACGCCGGCCGATACCGCTCCGAAAGCCGCGCCAGCGCCGGCGCCGACGCCGGCGGGGGTGTTTTCGCTTGGCTGGCAGGCGCCGGCCCAAGTAAAGGTCGGCGAGCAGTTCAGCGCCGTGTTGCAACTGAACAGTCAGCCGGCGGTGGGCGGCTTGCCGTTACTCGTCGGCTTTGATCCGCAGGTGCTACAGGCCGTTGGCGTACAGGAGGGCGGTTTTTTCCGCCAAGGCAACGGTCGCACCAGCTTTACCCAGCGCATCGATCCGGCGCAGGGGCGCGTGTTCATCGCCGTCGTGCGCCTGGATGCGGGCGTCAACGGGCGGCAGGACGTCGCCACCATCGCCTTCAAGGCGCTCAAACCCGCTGCCGCCGCCCGCATCCAATTACTGTCGGCGAGTCCGGAGCCCGCGCTGGCGGCACCGGTGGCCCTGCCGGTAGAACATGCCGTTCAGGTGGTACCCTGATGGCCTTCCGGCGCCGCCGCACTTCTGGGTTCACCTTCGTCGAGCTGATGATGACGCTCGCCATCATGAGTGTGCTCGCGCTCGTTACCGTGCCACTGGCGCAGCTCGCCGTACAGCGCGACAAGGAGCGCGAACTGCGCGCGGCGCTGGCCGATATCCGCGAGGCGCTCGATGCCTACAAACGCGCTTCCGAGCAGGGACGCATCGTCACCCGGCTTGGCGAATCCGGCTATCCCCCCTCACTCGAAGTACTTGTGGAAGGCGTCGAGGACCAGCGTAGCCCGGTACGCAAAAAGCTTTACTTCCTGCGCCGCATTCCGCGCGATCCCATGGTCGTGGGCAGCGAAACCGATCCCGCGGCGAGTTGGGGATTGCGCAGCTACGACTCCCCGCCGGAGGAACCGGTCGAGGGCGACGACGTCTTCGATGTTTATTCGACCTCCGACCGCGTCGGCCTCAACAACGTCCCTTACCGCGACTGGTGAGGAGCGCGAATGAACGCTTGGCGCCGGGGATTTACGCTGATCGAGATGCTCGTCGTGATGAGCATTGTGGCTCTGTTGCTCACCATTGCCGTGCCACGTTATTTCGGCTCGGTTGATAAATCGAAGGATGTGGTCCTGCAGGAAAACCTCAATGTGCTGCGCATCACGCTGGATAGGTTCTTTGCCGACAAAGGCCGCTACCCCAGCGACCTTGAGGAACTCGTGGAACACAAGTACCTGCGCGCCGTGCCGGTGGACCCGGTCACCGAGTCGGCGAGTACCTGGGTTCTGGTCATCGATGAGGCGTCCGAAGAAGGGGGTATCAGCAATGTCAAGAGCGGTGCGAGCGGACTCGCGCATGACGGGCGCAGCTATGAGGCCTTCTGAACGTACCGTGATACGCCAACGCGGTTTCAGTTATGTGTGGACCTTGCTGGTCGTTGCCGGCATCGCCGCCTCGTCAGCCTTGGCCATCGAAGTCGCGGCCACGGCCACGCGCCGCGATAAGGAAAAGGAACTGATCGCCATCGGTCGCCAGTTCCGTACCGCGCTCGCCCGCTATCACGCCGCCTCGTCCAACGCTGTCATCCCGGAGTACCCCCAGTCCCTTGAGCAATTGCTGCGCGACGACCGTGTGCCCGGCGTTCGTCGCCACCTGCGCAAAATCTTCGTCGACCCGATGACGGGCAAGGCCGAATGGGGACTCATGCGCATGGGCGGGCGCATCATCGGTGTATACTCGCTTTCGGAGCAGGTTCCGATCAAGCAGGACGGCTTTCAGGCCGAGGAGTCCCACTTTCAAGGTAAGCAACGCTACACCGAATGGGTGTTTTCCTACCCGGCCGACGCCTTGTTGCAGATGGAGCTTGGCGTAAACTCCGGGGCGCTGGTTCTGCCCAGGACGACCGGGCCGGGAAACGAATTCACCACCCCGGAAGCACCACGCGAGAGGAGGTAAGCAGATCATGAATTCCTTTCTCCGTAGCGCACTGTGCGCTTGTTGTCTCGCCGTGCCGCTGGCTCACGCGCAACTGTCGCCGGGCACCCAGCCGCCCGCCGCGCTCGATGGCATTCCCGCGACCGGGAGTAGCTGCGGTCGCGATGACGACAGTAGCGAACCCGCCGGCGGCGCGATAGCGCGTAAAAATCCCGCGGGCGACGCGGCCAATTACGATTGCGCCCTGGACGCCGACAAGCTTCAGGCAATGCTCTCCGCCCCGAATCTCATGTTGGCCGACCTGAGATCGCCAGCGGCTTTCGCGGCCTTTCACATCCCCCCCGCGGTGAACGTCTCTCCCGGCGCGCTGGCGAGCAAATCTTACTGGCGGAACAAGCGTCTCGTGCTCATTGGCGACGGCAAGGGCGAGCACGAGCTCTACGTGCAGTGCGCGCACCTCAAGCGCCGTGGTTACGCGCACGTGCAGGTTCTGCGCGGCGGTGTCGCGCAATGGCAGGCGCACGCGCTTCCCCTGAACGGACGGGCACCCGCGCTCGCGGCCCAGATCCGCCTCTCCGCCACCGAATTCTGGCAGGAAACACGCAATCCGCGAAACCTCGTGCTGCTCGACACCCGCCTCGCCGCCCTCGCTCATGGCCTAGCTTCGGCCCGCACGATTCCCGCTCCCACTGCGGAAGCGATCGTTGGCGCGCTTCGCGACCGGCGGAACGCGGGCGTTACAGCCATCGTGCTGGCAACCGCCGATGGGTTCGTCGACGCACGTATCGAGGAACTCTCGCGGGCGGTTCGCCCCGTTCCAATCCTGGTCTACAGTGGCAGTGTCGATGAATACCGCAATCAGCTCGCGCTTCAGCAAGCGGTCTGGAAAGCGCGCGAACAGGGGCCGCGCACCCCGCGATGCGGCACCTGAGTTCTCCCGGCCGCCGCCGCCTCCTGCGGCAGGCGCTTGCGGTTCCGCTCACGACAAGGCTTGCCGGGGGACCGTTTGCCGCGCTGGCCGAATCCACCGTGTGGCATCGCCGCATGCGCCTCAATCTCGGTTTTCGCAATCCTCATGCGTACCGCCTGTCGGCACAGCGTTTCTGGTGTTATCTGCCGGTCGGACCCACGGCGACACAGCGTCTCACCGCAGTTCAGGTTTCCACCGAATACCGTCTCCTTCAGGATCGTCTCGCCCACAACATTCTCGAACTGGGTTTCGACAGCTTTTCCGCCTACGCACACAAGCAGATCCATGTCACTTGCGAAGCCGAATTGCGTGCGACGGTCGAGGCCGGATCCGTGGCCGGAAACGAAGACTGGCTTCGTCCCGAAGCTTACGTCGAGTCCGACGACCCGGCCATTCGCCAGCAGGCCGAAACCCTGCGGCGGGAAAGCCCGGCGGCGAGCGCCCGCGCCATCTACGATTGGGTACGCTCAAACCTGACCTATGCAGGCTATATCGCGCCCGATCTCGGCGCGCGCTATGCTCTGGAGGCGCGCCGTGGCGACTGTACCGAATTCGCCGGCCTCGTCGTCGCCCTGGCGCGCGCGCTCGGCATCCCCGCCCGCGTGATCGGCGGTTACGTCACCGAGCAGGATCTCGTGCTGCGCGCCAATGCCTATCACAACTGGGCGGAGATCCTCTTCGACGGAGCGTGGCGGATTCTCGACGCTCAAAAGGGCAACTGGTGCGCCTCGCCCCAGATTTATGTGGGCTTTCGCATTCACCATCATGATCCGGTCAACGTCTTGGGCACGGCTCACCGCTACCGTATCGAAGGCGAAATCCTGGTCGAGATAGGAACCTGAAAGCGCGCGACCGCAGACAACGTCCGGTCGTGTTTTTATAGGCACGGCCGTGTTTAACCATAACGCGAGCTTCCCCTGGACTTCTTGAGAATCGAACCGAGACGCGCCAAATGCTCCCGCGCGACTTCGCGGCTGACGGGTGCGGCGGATGGGGGAGAGGGGGAAGATGGGGTGGCGGATAGGGAGGATGAAGGCGAAGCCGTCGCTTTCTCCGCCGCTTTGTCCGTCCTTTCGGACGAATCCTGATCCGCACTCGCCTCCTGGGCCGCCCACGCCCGGAACTCCCCGCGCATCGCTTTCTGGACGATGCCGAACAGATACCCTGCCGGATGGCGCACCTTGCTGTCGCCGCAGCGCGCCGCCCATTCGTCCAGCACCGCCTGCCGCTGGGTTTCGTCTACTTGCCGCAAGGCCAGCAGCGCGCCGTCCCGCTGTTCCTCCTT
>JAISQQ010000157.1 GCA_031274075.1 Accumulibacter sp. | reverse complement strand
GCAAGTAGATGCCCTCGCGCCGCCGCGCCCTGACCATCCTCGCGCTGCTGGCCGGCGTGGCGGCGGCGAGCGTGTTGCTGGCGCTGATGGTGGGCAGCGTCCGCATTCCCCTCGCGCAGGTGTTCGCGGTGTTTTCCGGCGGCGGGGACGGCGGCGTGTCCGGCGAAGTGGTGATCCGCCTGCGCCTGCCGCGCGCGCTGGCCGGCTTCGCCTGCGGCGGCCTGCTCGCGCTGTCCGGCGCGCTGCTGCAAGTGTTGCTGCGCAATCCGCTGGCCGATCCCTACATCCTCGGCATTTCCGGAGGCGCCGGGGTGGGGGCGATCGTGTCGATCCTGTTCGGCATGGGGGTCGCGGGCATCGCCGGCGCCGCGTTCGCCGGCGCGCTGGCGGCGATGCTGCTGGTCTTCGGCCTGGCGCACGGCGACGGCAGTTGGACGCAGACGCGCCTGTTGCTGACCGGCGTCATCGTGGCGGCCGGATGCGGCGCGCTGATGGCGCTGATCCTGTCGATCGCGCCCGACCACAAATTGCAGGGCATGCTGTTCTGGATCATGGGCGACCTGTCGCAAGCGGCCCATCCGGGACTGGCGCTGTGGGCTTTGGCGGCGGTATTGCTCGCCGCCCTGCCTTTCGCGCGCGAGCTCAACCTGCTGGCGCGCGGCCCGGACATGGCGCTCTCGCTCGGCGTGCGCGTCGGCGCCCTGCGCCGGGGCGTCTATCTCGCCGCCTCGCTGGCCACCGCCGCGGCGGTGGCGCAGGCCGGATCGATCGGCTTCATCGGCCTGATCGTGCCGCACCTGGTGCGGCTGGCGACGGGCAACGACCAGCGCCTGCTGCTGCCGGCCTCGGCGCTGGCGGGCGGCAGCCTGCTGGTGGTGGCCGACACGCTGGCGCGCACGCTGATCGCGCCGCGACAGTTGCCGGTCGGCGTGCTCACCGCGCTGATCGGCGTGCCGGTCTTCCTCTTCCTGCTGGCGCGCGATTCGCGCCTCAGGCGCTGAACATGGATCGGCCCGCCGCGCCCGCCGCGCCGCTGCTGGAGACGCGCCGCCTGGACGTGGGCATCGGCGCGCGGGTTTTCTGCCGCGAACTCGATCTCGAACTGCGCGCCGGCGAGCGGCTGGCCATTCTCGGGCGCAACGGCGCCGGCAAATCGACGCTGCTCACCGTGCTCGCCGGGCTGCGCGCGCCGCTGGCCGGCGAGGTGCGGCTCAAGGGCGCCGGCTACGCCGCGCTCGCGCCGCGCCAGGCCGCGCTGGCGCGCGGCTGGCTGCCGCAAGCGCGCAACGACGCCTTCGCCTCGACGGTGCTGGAAACCGCGCTGGTCGGACGGCATCCGCACGTCGACCGCTGGGGCTGGGAATCGAAGCAGGACGCCCAGCTCGTCCGCCAGGCGCTGGCGGCCGTCGGCCTGGCCGACTTCGAGCGGCGCGACATCCTGACGCTGTCGGGCGGCGAGCGCCAGCGCCTGGCCATCGCCACGCTGCTGGTGCAGCAGCCGGAACTGTTCCTGCTCGACGAACCGGTGGCCTATCTCGATCTCAAGCACCAGATCGCCATGCTGGCGCTGTTCGCCGACGCGGCGCGCGAACACGGCGCGGCGGTGGCGATGGTGTTGCACGAACCGGCGCTCGCCTGGCGTTTCTGCGACCGCGTGTTGCTGGTCTACGGCGATGGCCGCTGCGAATGCGGACCGGCGGCGGAAATGTTGAACGCGGAACGGCTTTCAGCCCTGTACGACTACCCGCTACAGGTCTTCGAGCGCGACGGGCAACTGTGCCTGATACCGGATTGATTCGGATTCCAGATTCCAGAGGACAGATTCCAGAGGACGGAAGACAGAGGACAGAAGACAGTAATTTTTGCGGGCGCGAAGCGCCCGGTAACTGGACTGTCCTCTGTCCTCTGAACCCTGGAATCTGGAAAGCTCAGGAGCGCAAGGCCGCCAGTTCGTCCCGGCTCAGGCCCGTGATCTGGCGCACCATCTCGACATCGATGCCGCTTTTCAGCATCGAACGGGCGATTTCAAGACGTTCTTCCTGACGGCCCTTCTCCAGCCCTTTTTCCAGACCTTCCTCGCGCCCGATCATCCTCAATCTTTCCGCTATCGTCATCATTTCCTCCTTGTACTCGGGTGAGCCTTGCGCCAGTCGTTCAAGGAAGGCGCGGGGATGGGCCGTGTCGCCGACTTGCAGCAGGTAATTCAGCAGTGCTCTCAGTTGTTCGCCGCTGGTGGGGTAGGCTCGCAAGAGTTGGACGATCTGGCCCGCCAATTCCATCAAGTCCCGTTGCCGGATGTGCTTCTGCACCAGTTCGAGCAACGCGATCCGTTTATGGGTGTGGATTTTATCATCCGGGAGAACGGTGACGTCGACCAGCGGGAAAGGCGTGCTGTAGAGATCACGGGCGCGGGGGCGCTCGGTTTCACCGAAGGCGTCCAGCCAGTTCAGGCTGTACGGGTAGGGGCTGGCCTCGCCGTGGTAGAAGAGCATCGGAATGACCAGCGGCAGCGCTTTGTGGGCTTTGTTTTTGTTCAGGTGGTGTTGCATGGCCTTGAGGCTGTACTGCATGAGCCGGAAGGCCATGAGGGGGTCGGGCGTGCTCTGGTGTTCGATGAGGCAGTAGATGTAGCCCGCGCCGTGGGTGGTCTCCAGCGAGTAGAGGATGTCGGAGCAGGCGCTGCGCAGTTCGGCGTCGATGAAGGAGGTCGGTTCGGGGCGCAAGGTGTCGAGCTTGCACAGGGCCAGGAGCGGCTTGGGAAGGTGGATTTCGAGGAAGTCGCGGGCGGTCTCGGGGTGGCCGAGGACTTGTTTGAAGAGCGCGTCGTGAGGGGTCGGAGTCATGACGAGGGATTATAGGCTGTTGGCCGGGAAGGGGTGTTCGGGCGGGAGCGCTTGCGGCGAGTGGGGCGAGCGCCGCGGGGAACCCGGATAGGCTCGCCGAAGCCACTCGGCAGGGAAGCGATTCGATGCTCCGGCCCTGATCCCTGACACCCGCTACCTGCCCCCCGCTTTCTTCCTTGCCGGCGGCAAATCGGTGCAGCTTCCTGCGGCGACTTCGGCGGCCATGCCGATGGATTCGCCGAGCGTCGGGTGCGGATGGATGGTGCGGCCGATGTCTTCCGCGTCGCAGCCCATCTCGATGGCCAGGCAGATTTCGCCGATCATGTCGCCGGCCGCCGGGCCGACGATGGCGCCGCCGATCACGCGGCGCGTTTCGGCGTCGAAGATCAGCTTGGTGAAGCCGTAGTCGGCGCCGTTGGCGATGGCGCGGCCGGAAGCCGCCCAGGGGAAGCGGGCGGTGTCGACAGCGCGGCCTTCCCTGGCGGCCTGCGCCTCGGTGACGCCGGCCCAGGCCACTTCCGGGAGCGTGAAGGCGACGCCGGGAATGACCGCCGCGTCGAACGCCGTCTTGTGTCCGGCTGCGGCTTCGGCGGCGACGTGGCCTTCATGCACGCCTTTGTGCGCCAGCATCGGGTTGCCGGCGACGTCGCCGACGGCGAAGATGTGCGGCACATTGGTGCGCATTTCCTTGTCGACCGGGATGAAGCCGCGGTCGCTGACTTCGACGCCCGCCTTCTCGGCGCCGATCCTCTTGCCGTTGGGCGCGCGCCCGGCGGATTGCAGGATCAGGTCGTAGCGAACGGCTTCGGCCGGGGCGTTTTCTCCTTCGAAGCGGACGTAAAGTCCATCGTCCTTCGCTTCCACCGATACCGTCTTCGTTTTCAGCATGAGCTTGTCGAAGCGCTGCAGGTTGCGCTTTTCCCAGACCTTGACGGCGTCGCGGTCGGGTCCCTGCATCAGGCCGTCGAGCATCTCCACGACATCGACGCGGGCGCCGAGCTGCGAATAGACCGTGGCCATTTCCAGGCCGATGATGCCGCCGCCGATGACCAGCATTTTCCGCGGGACGAAGCGCAGTTCGAGCGCGCCGGTCGAGTCGACGACGCGCTCGTCCTGGGGAATGAAGGGCAGGTGGATGGGCGAACTGCCGGCGGCGATGACGCATTTTTCGAAGCGGACGATTTTCTTCTCGCCGCTTTTTTCCTGGCCGGGGCCTTGCGTCAGTTCGACTTCGACGTGATGCGCGTCGATGAAGGCCGCGCTCCCGCGCACGACGTCGACCTTGCGCGCCTTGGCCATGCCGGCGAGGCCGGTGGTCAGCTTGCCGACGACCTTGGCCTTGTGCGCGCGCAGTTTGTCGATGTCGATTTGCGGCGCGGCGAAAGTGACGCCGCAATCGGCCACGTGCGCCGCCTCTTCCATGACGCTGGCGACGTGCAGCAGGGCTTTCGACGGGATGCAGCCGACGTTCAGGCAGACGCCGCCGAGCGTGCCGTAGCGCTCGACGATCAGCGTCCGCAGCCCGAGGTCGGCGGCGCGGAACGCCGCCGAATAACCGGCCGGGCCGCCGCCGAGGACCAGCATTTCGCATTCGAGGTCCGCCTTGCCGGTGTGCTGGCCGGGCGTCGGCGCGGCCACGGGGGTATCGGCGGCGACGGGTACGGCCTGGCCCGGCGCGGCCATTTCCGTTTCCCCGGCGGCTTCGACGCGGGCGATGAGGCGGCCTGCCGACACCTTGTCGCCCACCTGCACCAGCACTTCCTTCACCACCCCCGCCGCCGGCGACGGCACGTCCATCGTCGCCTTGTCCGACTCCAGCGTCAGCAGGCTGTCTTCCGCGGCGACCGTATCGCCCACCTTGACGAGGATTTCGATGATCGGAACATCCTTGAAATCGCCGATGTCGGGCACTTTGAGATCGATGAGTCGGGTCATGATTTCTCCTTGGAGCGTTTTGGGTTTCAGCGCGGGCGGACGCCCGCGTTCCGGGTCATGATCCGGCGTCTCCGCCGCTGGCCGAGCGCTTCCGTTCCGCCAGTTTTACCCAATGGCCGTGGCTGTCCTGCGAGACGACGAGCTGTTTATAGGTCTTGAGCATGTTCAGCAGGCTGGCGTGGCCGTAGTTTTTCGGCGAAAAACCGGAATCGGTGCGTCTCAGGTATTGCCCCAGCGCGCCCAGGCTGACTTTCTCTTCGGACGA
>JAISQQ010000135.1 GCA_031274075.1 Accumulibacter sp. | reverse complement strand
TTGATCTTGATCAGGATCGAGTTGGCCACGCCCTTCTTGATGCCTTCCTTGAAAATGCGGGTGTTGGTCACGAAAACGTCGTCGCCGACGATCTGCAGCTTCGCGCCGAGGCGATCGGTCAGGAGTTTCCAGCCGTCCCAATCGCCTTCGGCCATGCCGTCCTCGATGGACAGGATGGGGAACTGGTCGACGAGCTTGGCGAGGTAGTCGACGAGCTGTTCCGGGCTCAATTCCAGCCCTTCGCCCGCGAGCACGTATTTGCCGTCCCGATAGAATTCGGACGCGGCGCAATCCAGGCCAATCAGCACGTCGTCGCCAGGGAAGTAGCCCGCCGCCTCGATGGCCTGCATGATCAACTGCAGCGCTTCGACATGACCCTCCAGGCCGGGCAGGCTGGGCGCGAAACCGCCCTCGTCGCCGACCGCCGTGGAAAAGCCTTTCTGCTCGAGCAATTTCTTCAAGGCGTGAAAAACCTCGGCGCCGCAGCGCAGGGCCTCGCGGAAAGAATTCTGGCTGACCGGCAGGATCATGAATTCCTGGAAATCCAGGTTGTTGTTGGCGTGTCTGCCGCCGTTGATGATGTTCATCATCGGCACCGGCATCTGCATCGCGCCGGAGCCGCCGAAATAGCGATACAGCGGCAGGCCCGATTCCTCCGCCGCCGCCTTGGCGACGGCCATCGACACGGACAGGATGGCGTTCGCGCCGAGCCGCGACTTGTTCTCGCTGGCGTCGAGATGGATCAGCGTCTGGTCGATGAAGGCCTGCTCCTGCGCGTCGAGGCCGATGATCGCCTCGGCGATCTCGGTATTGACGTTCTCCACCGCCTGGGTGACGCCCTGGCCGTTATAGCGCGCCGCGTCGCCGTCGCGCAATTCGATCGCCTCGCGCGAACCGGTCGAGGCGCCCGAAGGCACCGCGGCGCGCCCCATCACGCCGGACTCGAGCAAGACATCGCATTCGATGGTGGGCTTGCCGCGGGAGTCGAGTATTTCGCGCGCGACGACATCAACGACTGAACTCATGATTCTTCCTTTTCATCAAAAACCGACTCCGGTTGGAAACCGCCCCTTCAGGGGGATAAACTTGCACGGGAGGGGCGTAAGCTCTTCCGTGCTTTCGTCCGGCCTGCCGGACGTGGATTGAAACATCAAAATGATCAAGCAACCGCCGTCCAGGGCAAGGCGCGGCGATCAACACAATTCCTCGAAACCGGCCCGCTTGACCGCTCGATCGAGATCCGCCAGCGTCGCCAGCAGGCTTTCCATGCGGCTCAAGGGCCAACTGTTCGGCCCGTCGGACAGCGCTTTTTCCGGACACGGGTGCGTCTCCATGAACAGACCGGCGATCCCCGCCGCCACCGCCGCGCGCGCCAGCACCGGCACGAACTCGCGCTGCCCGCCCGACGCGCCGCCCTGCCCGCCCGGCAGTTGCACGGAATGGGTCACGTCGAAGACGACCGGACACCCGGTTTCGCGCAGGATCGCCAGGGCGCGCATGTCGGAGACCAGGTTGTTGTAGCCGAACGAAGCGCCGCGCTCGCAGACCATGAGCGTGTCGGCGCCGCCATTGGCTTCCCTGGCCTTGGCGACGACGTTCTTCATCTCGCCGGGCGCGAGGAACTGGCCCTTCTTGATGTTGACCGGCTTGCCGCTCGCCGCCGCCGCGTGGATGAAATCGGTCTGACGGCAGAGGAAGGCCGGGGTTTGCAGCACGTCGGCCACCGCCGCCGCCGCGGTGATTTCGGCTTCGGCATGGATGTCGGTGAGCACCGGCACGCCAAGCTGCGCCTTGACCGCGGCGAGGATTTCCAGCCCCGCCTCGATGCCGTGGCCGCGAAAGCTCTGGCCCGAACTGCGGTTGGCCTTGTCGTAGGACGCCTTGAAGATGTACGGAATGCCGAGGCCGGCGCAGATTTCCTTCATGCGTCCGGCCACGTCCACGCACAGTTGCCCGGATTCGGCCACGCAGGGGCCGGCGATCAGGAACAGGGGACGGTCGAGGCCGACTTCAAAGCCGCACAGCCGCATCGTCAGGGCGCTCCGTTCCCTGCCCGCCGCGCCAGCGCCGCCTCGATGTAGGCGATGAAAAGCGGATGCCCGGCGCGCGGGTTGGAGGTGAATTCAGGGTGGAACTGCACGCCGACGAACCACGGGTGCCGATCCGGCGGCAATTCCATGATCTCGGGCAGGTTCTCGTTCGGCGTGCGCGCCGAGATCACCAACCCGGCGGCTTCCAGGCGGGGAACGTAGAAATTATTGACCTCGTAGCGATGGCGGTGGCGCTCGTTCACTTCCTTGCCGTAGATGCTCGCCGCCAGCGTGCCGGGCACGACCGGGCAGCGCTGCGCGCCCAGGCGCATGGTGCCGCCGAGGTTGGAATGCTCGTCGCGGCGCTCGATCCGGCCCTCGCGGTCGACCCATTCGTTGATCAGCGCCACCACCGGATACGGCGTATCGGGTTCCAGCTCGGTGCTGTGCGCGCCGGCCAGTCCCACCTCGTTGCGCGCGTATTCGATCACCGCGAGCTGCATTCCCAGGCAAATGCCGAGATACGGCAGCTTGCGCGCGCGCGCGTGCTCGATCGCGGCGATCATGCCCTCGGTGCCGCGCTTGCCGAAGCCGCCCGGCACCAGGATGGCGTCCACTTGATCGAGCGCGCCGCGGCCCTGCGCCTCGATGCTCTCGGCGTCGATGTAGTGGATGTTCACCTTCGCCCCGGTGTGCATCCCGGCATGATTGAGCGCCTCGATCAGCGACTTGTAGGATTCGATGAGATCGACGTACTTGCCCACGAAGGCGACGTCCACCGTCGCCTTCGGATGCTCCAGGGCGTCGACCAGCTTGTCCCAGATCGACAGATTGGCGGCATGCGCGAGGATGGCGAGCTTGTGGCAGACGATCTCGTCGATCATCTGTTCGTGCAGCCGGCCCGGAATCTTGTAGATCGAATCCGCGTCCACGCACTCGATCACCGCCTCGGGCATGACGTTGCAGAAAAGCGCGATCTTGCGCCGCTCCTCGGCCGGCATCGCGCGGTCGGCGCGGCACAGCAGGATGTCGGGCTGGATGCCGATCTCGCGCAATTCCTTGACCGAATGCTGCGTCGGCTTGGTCTTGAGTTCGCCGGCGGTCGGGATGTAGGGCAGCAGGGTCAGATGGATGTAGCAGGCATTGCTGCGCCCATCCTGCAAGCCAATCTGGCGAATCGCCTCGAGAAACGGCAGCGACTCGATATCGCCCACCGTGCCGCCGACCTCGACAATGGCCACGTCCGCGCCCTCGCCGCCGGCGCGGATGTGCGCCTTGATCTCATCGGTGATATGCGGGATGACCTGCACCGTCTTGCCGAGATACTCGCCGCGCCGTTCTTTCTTGATCACCGACTCGTAGATCTGGCCGGTGGTGAAATTGTTGCGCCGGCCCATCTTGGCGCTGGTGAAACGCTCGTAATGCCCGAGATCCAGGTCGGTTTCGGCGCCGTCCTCGGTGACGAACACCTCGCC
>JAISQQ010000075.1 GCA_031274075.1 Accumulibacter sp. | reverse complement strand
TGGCTGATTTCATGGGCGATGAGCGCCTGCAATTCATCGCGGGAGAGTCGTTCCAGCGCCCCGCGGGTGACGACGATGGCGCTGCGGGAAGTATCCTGACCGATGGCAAGGGCATTGATACCGGCTTCTTCCGGCAGCACAAACGCCAAGGGCGGAATGACGCCCGCCGCAATCGACATTTCATCGAGCACATTCAACAGCCGCCGCTCCAGCGGGTCTTTGCCCGGGCGCGCAATACGCTGGCCGCCCAGTTCCCGCGCCACGGTAAGCGCGCCATTTCCGGCAAGACGCGCCGCCTTTGCCAGCGAGCCGAAAACGATGCCGCCCACGACTGCCAGCAATGTCCAGAGCAGGGTTTTGACATCCGGCAAGGTGTAGAACAGAGTATCCCGCCATGTCATGCCCGACACCGCCGCCAGCAGCGCCAGCGAGCCGATCGCTACGATCATGTTGTACGCGAAGTCCCCCTCTGTTTCTCCGTTCTTTTTTTTCCTGCGCGAGTGCGCGCGCGCTATAAAGAAAAGTGAAATGAATAAGGGGACCATCATCAAGGCAATGGGATCTATCCGCAGAGAGGCGGCATTCCAGAGAAAAGAAATTACCCGCGTACCAAAATACGATAATCCCGCCGTTACCAGCACCGCCAGCGTAAAACAGAAGGCCAGCCAAAGGGTTCTGCGCCGGGATTTAATTTGTTGTCCGAAAAAGTCCATCATGTTCTCCTGAATGATTCTGAAATCCGGCGCGGAGAATGAAACGCTCCAAGCTGGGAGCGCGGGACTTGTCGCGTATGTTCATTGGCTTTCAAGTCTGTTGCCATGAATTTCCCCGGACAAGGCAAGAATCTTCTCATTTTGGCACGGCCAGAACCTGGGAGCGCGGGGCTTCTGCCCCGCAAAGGCCGGGGGAGCGACACTAACGCCGTTGCGGGGCGGAAGCCCCGCGCTCCCAGCAAGCCCCGCGTCCCGCCACGCCTCGACGCCGGGAGGACGCGGGACTTGTCGCGTCTGTTCATTGGCTTTCATGTCTGTTGCCATGAATTTCCCCGGATAAGGCAAGAATCTTCTCATTTTGGCACGGCCAGAACCTGGGAGCGCGGGGCTTCTGCCCCGCAACGGCCGGAAAACAAACACCACCGTTGTTGCGGGGCTGGTGCCCCGCGCTCCCAGAAAAGCGCACGCATCCGGCAAAACTCCGCCTTCCCGGAAAAAGCCCGCGCTCCCAGCAAACCCCGCGCTCCCAGGTGCGTGTCTACAGGCGGCGTCCAGGCCCACCTCTTTTCCCCCGCGATCCTCGAAAGTCTATTGTTTCACCAGCATGCGGTGCGCGCGGATGCTCATCAGGATGCCGATGCCGAGAAACAGCGTCACCAGCGCCGTGCCGCCGTAGCTCATGAACGGCAGCGGCACGCCGACCACCGGCAGGATGCCGCTGACCATGCCCATGTTGACGAAGGCGTAGGTGAAGAAGCTGAGCGTGATCGAACCCGCCAGCACGCGCGAGAACAGGGTGGACGCCTTGGCGGTGATCATCAGCCCGCGGGCGATCAGCAGCAGGTAGAGGATCAGGAGGATGCTGTTGCCGACGAGTCCGCGCTCTTCGGAAAATACCGCGAAGATGAAGTCGGTGTGCCGTTCCGGAATGAACTCCAGGTGGGTTTGCGTGCCTTGCAGCCAGCCCCTGCCGAAGGGACCGCCGGCGCCGATGGCGATGATCGACTGGATGATGTGATAGCCGGCGCCGAGCGGATCGGTGGTCGGATCGATCAGCGTCAGTATCCGCCGGCGCTGGAAGTCGTAGAGCATGCTCCAGATGAAGGGCGCCGCGGCGACGCCGGCGGCGATCATGCCGAAGATGATCTTCCAGGGAAGTCCGGCGAGGAAGATGACGTAGAAACCGGCCGCGCCGACCAGGATGGCGCTGCCGAGATCGGGCTGCCGGGCGATCAGCGCGAAGGGGACGGCCAGCAGCAGGCCGGCGACGACGTAGTGGCGGATCTTCAGCATCGCCTCGTGCTTGTGGAAATACCAGGCGAGCATCAGCGGCATGGCGATCTTGAGGATTTCCGCCGGCTGGATGCGCGTGAAGCCGAGCGACAGCCAGCGCCGCGCGCCGTTGACCTTGATGCCGAGCGGAAAGACGAGCAGCAGCAGCAGCACGCCGACGACGTAGAGCGGCACGGCGAAGCGCATCAGCTTCTGCGGCGGCAGTTGGGCGACGAGCCACATCGCCAGCAGGCCGGCGCCGAGGTTCAGGAGCTGGGCGACGGTGCGGCCGCTGGCGTATACCGTGGCGCTGTAGATGGAGGCCAGGCCGAAGGCCATGATCGCCAGCGCGACGGTCAGGAGCGGCCCGTCGATGTTCTCGGCGAGGCGCCTGCGGAAAGCCTGGAAGGTTGGCGGAAGCATGCTCATTCCCTGCTCTCGTCGTCGCTGTCCACGGCGGCTTCGTCTTCCCGGGCCGGGCCTTTTTCCTGCTTGCCGAGCAGGTAGTAGTCCAGCACCAGGCGCGCGATCGGCGCCGCCGAGCGCGCGCCGAAACCGCCGTTCTCGACCAGCACGGCGAGGGCGATCCTGGGCCGCTCCGCCGGGGCGAAGGCGATGAACAGGGCGTGGTCGCGCAGTTCCTGCCTGAGCCGCTGCGCGTTGTAGTTGGCGCCTCTCAGGCTGAACACCTGGGCCGTGCCGGTCTTGCCGCCGGAGGCGTAGGCGGCGTCGCCGAAGGCGCGCGCGCCCGTGCCCTCCTTGTTGACGCCGACCATCGCCTTCTTGACGAAGTCGACGTTCTGCTTCTTCCAGGGCAGCCGGCGCAGCGGTTTGGGCTCGATCATCGTCTTCTCGCCGGTGCGGCTGTCGGTGATGTACTTGACCAGGTGCGGGCGGAAGGCCACGCCGTCGTTGGCCAGGGTGGCCACCGCGTGCGCCAGTTGCACCGGCGTATAGTCGTTCTGGCCCTGGCCGATGCCGATGGAGATGGTCTCGCCGGCAAACCACTTCTGCTGCGCGGGACGCTTGTAGTGGCGCTTCTTCCATTCCGGGGAAGGCAGCACGCCTTCCGACTCGCCGTCGATGTCGATGCCGGTCTTGCTGCCGAAGCCGAGCGGTTTCATGAAGCGGGCGATGGCGTCGATGCCCATGTCGTTGGCCAGCGCGTAGTAATAGGTATCGCAGGAATGGACGATCGACTTGTACATGTCGACCATGCCGTGGCCGCCCCTCTTTTCGTCGCGGAAGGTGTTCCCGCCGAAAGTGAAGAATCCGGGATCGAAGAAGGTCTGCTCCGGGGTGCGCTTGCCGGTTTCCAGCGCCGCCAGGGCCATGAACGGCTTGAACGTCGAGCCGATCGGGTAGGTGCCGTTGATCGCGCGGTTGATCATCGGCCGGTCCGGCGAGTTGTTGAGCTGCTCCCAATCCTCGGAGCGGATGCCGTCGATGAACAGATTGGGGTCGAAGCTCGGCGTCGACACCAGCGCCAGGATGCCGCCGGTCGAAGGTTCGATGGCCACCAGCGCGCCGCGCCGGTCGCCGAAAGTCTTCTCGGCCATTTCCTGCAACCCGATGTCGAGCGTCAGGGTCAGCGTGCCGCCGGAAATCGGCGCGACGCGCGACAGGCTGCGCACCGTGCGCCCGCCGGCGTCGATCTCGACCTTTTCGTAGCCCGTCTCGCCGTGCAACTGGAATTCGTAGCTCTTCTCCAGCCCGGTCTTGCCGATGTGCTCGCTGCCCTTGTAGTTGGAGCTTTGCTCCTTTTCCTCGATCCAATCCAGATCGGTCTTGTTGATGCGGTTGATGTAGCCGATGGCGTGCGCGCCGACCGGGCCGAGCGGATACTGGCGGAACAGGCGCGCCTTGACCTCGACGCCGGGAAAGCGGTAGCGGTTGGCGGCGAAGCGGGCCACCTCCTCGTCGGAAAGGCGCGCGCGGATCGGCAGGCTCTCGAAGGCGCGGCTTTCCTCGATCAGCTTGTGGAAACGCCGCTTGTCCTTGGGCTGGATTTCGACCAGTTCGCCGAGCGACTCGATCGTCTGCTCGAGATTGCCGACCTTCGACGGCGTGATTTCCAGGGTAAAGGCCGTGTAGTTGCGCGCCAGGACGACGCCGTTGCGATCCTCGATCATGCCGCGGTTGGGCGGCAGCGGCAGCAGCGAGATGCGGTTGTCCTCGGCGCGGGTGGTGTAATACTCGTGCTGGAACACCTGCAGGAAGACGAAGCGCCCGAGCAGCAGCGAAAAGGCCAGCACCACCACGCCAGCGGCGAAGCCGACGCGGAAGCGGAAGCGGGCGAGCTCGATGTCCTGCGGCGTTTGCGTGGCGCGGATCAGCATGGAAGGGCCTTCAGATCGGGCGGTTCTCGTCGTGCACCTCCGGCTGGTACTGCGGCAGCAGTAGCACGAAGGACAGCGGCATCCACAGCGCCGCGCCGACGAACGGGCCGAGGAAGTAGGAAAAGCCGGGCAGCACCACGCCGGGCATGGCGCGCACCAGATACTGCGCGCCCTGCACCATCAGCAGCAGGGGCAGCACGTGCAGCGCCTGCTTGAGCGGTGGAAACCACAAGATGCGCCGCGACAGGGCGGCGCCGGCGTAGGCGGCGAGGACGTAGGCCAGCGCGTGCTGTCCGAACAGGCTGGCGTCGGCCACGTCCATGACCAGCCCGAGCAGGAAACCCGCGCCCATGCCCACCCGCCGCGGCTCGCGCACGCTCCAGAAGACGAGCACCAGCGCCACCCAGTCGGGCATCCAGGGCCAGTCCGAGGTCGGCAGGAAGTTGAGCAGCAGCGCGGCGAACACGCTGACGGCGATGAACCAGGGACGAACCGGCAGGAGAATGCGCGACGAATGGAAGATCGGCAGCATCGGCTCACCTTCTCAGCCGCCGCTTGGCGCCGGTTCTCATCGCCGGGGCCGGGGCGGGCGGCTCGGTGATCTGTTCGGGAATCGCCAGCGCCTCGCGCGGATCGAGCACCATGACCTCGCCGAAGCTCTCGACCGCGGCCATCGGCAGGCAATAGATGCGGGCGAAGGTGTACGAAGTGTCGCGCTCGATGTGCGCCACCCTGGCGACCGGCAGGCCGCGCGGAAAGACACCGTCGAGTCCGGAAGTCAGCAGCAGGTCGCCGTTCTGCACGTCGGCGTTGGTCGGCAGGAAGCGCAGCTCGAGCCGCCCGTCGCCGAGGCCGAAGACCACGGAACGCTGTCCGGTGCGCAGGATCTGCACCGGGATGGCCTGATCCTTGTCGGTGATCAGCGTGATCTCGGAAACGAACGGAAACACGCGCGTGATCTGGCCGATGACGCCCGCGTCGTCGACCACCGGCTGCCCGGCCGAGAAGCGATCCTGCTGCCCCTTGTCGACGACCACGCGCCGCGAGAACGGGTCGCGCGGCGCGTAGATGATCTGCGCCACGCGGCCGCTGATCTTCTTCTGCTCGCGGACTTCGAGCAGCCGGCGCAAGCGTTCGTTCTCGGCTTCGAGCTGGCGCGTGCGCAAAAGGACTTCCGCGTTGGACAGGCGGTCGCGCTTCAGGAGAGCGTTTTCCTGCTCGAGACGCGACAGGCTGGAAAAGTAGTCGGCCGATTTCTGCAAAAACTCGATGGGCACATGAACCCCCTGCTGCACCGGGTAGGTAAACAACGACACGCCCTGGCGCAGCAGCTCCAGCGTCTGGAAACGCGAATCGAAGAACAGCAACGCGAGCGAGAGCATGGCGTAGAACGACAACCGCGCCAGCGGCGCCGGCCCGCGTTTGAAGAACGGTGGCGGCTGATGATCCATGCGATCCGGCGAAAGGAGGCAAGACGAGGAACAAGGAAACAGCC